>RFJM01000125.1 GCA_003694905.1 Caldilineae bacterium | reverse complement strand
TTCCGAGGCGGAGAGGCTGTTGCGGCGAGCATTGGATGCCGCACGCAACGCTGGCCGTTACCAGGTTGCCATTTCCATTGACCAGACGATAAGCCAGCAGCAGCCCTTCGGTTTTGCTCCCCAGGAAGAATCGGCGCACTTTGAGATAGAAGGTGCCGTCGAGAGTCCAGACCGGGCGCGCTTTGCTATCCGGCCTGGATACACCACGTTCGCGCTGCGCAGCCGGACAGCACAAGAATTCCTGGTCGTTGGCGACACCATGTACCGGCGGGCTGGCGAACAATGGGTCAAGACGGAAGCCGACACCCCCCCTGTGGACATCGAAGGAACGGGGCTTTCCCTGCTGTCGGTAGCCCGCGATGTGACCTTGCTCGAACCGGCGAAGGGGCCAGCCCTGTTGGGCGATGCAGCCCCCACCTTTCGGCGGGTTGGTTTCCGCCTGTACCCCGATGATGTTCAGCGCTATTTGCTGGCTCGTCAGGGCGCCAACAACCCTACCACTATCGCCCTGGCAAAAATCAGCGCTCCCTCTATCCGCGGACAGGGCGAGCTATGGCTCGATGAAACGGGTTTGCCGGCCCGGCTGGTACTCAATCTGGTGTGGGACAAACGGGACAGGGAAACTGTTCGTACCCAATTGGAGAGTACCACCGACTACAGCGGTTTCGGGCGAACTTTTCCGCCGGGCTATTTTGACCCGGATGCTGCGCCCGCCAGTGGCGTACTCCTTCCCGAAAAAGTGCACGAACAGCAACGCCTGCATGCGCTGCTATGGCTTTTCGTGCTGGCTGCTTTCACCGCCTTTGCGCTTCTGCTTCTGTGGGCGAATCGGGGCAACCGCTGCGCGCTGGCTGTGTTGACATCCATCCTCCTTGTGTCGTTGCTGGCTCCCAGCCTGATTCCAGTAGCCGAAGCGGCCGGTCTGCGCGACCGCATTCGAGGCGCGCCCTCGCGGCGGCCCAAGCCCCCTCCTCCGGCCGGCAGCGAATTCGCCCGCCTGTTGCGCGAGAACCGGGAACTGGCCCTGCGCCATCGCCGCCGCACCGCTACGCCCGGCGGCTCCATCGCCGAGATGGATGACGAGGACGGCGACGGTCTGCCCAACGGCTACGAACTGCGCCTGGGAACCAACCCCTTCGCCCGCGACTCCGACTTCGACGGCCTCAGCGACTACGACGAGGTCACCGGCGCTACCTGCCACACGGAGACCGATCCCCTGAACCCCGACAGCAACAACGATGGCCTGAGCGACGGCCGCGAAGTATGGCGGGGCGATTGCGACAAGTACACCTTGTGGAACGACGACAACGACGATGATGGCGTGCCCGACGGCCTGGACCTCTCCCCCTTCTCCGCCTCTCGCAACAGCACCGTGGGGAAGTTCGGTGGCCCCAACAAGCCCGGCCCCAACCTGACCTTCGAGACTCTGGACCAGGACCCCGGCGCGGCGGTCGTCCCTTATCCCTTCTACGTGGAAATCCAGGTGCGCCCCGCCGACGAAGATTCGCTGCGCTGGGCCTACAAACACCTGCAATGGCCCGGAGACCACGAGGGCGCCATCCAGAGCACCGATCCCATGTTCCGGTTGATTGTCAAGTTGGCGACGGGGAAAGACATCGGCACCAGTGGTCGTATCACCTTGGTCCCCTTCCTGCAGGCCACCCTGCGCGAGAGCGACCTCCCCAGCCAGCAGGCGATGAACCAGTACGGGGTCAGTGTATCGCCGCACAAGGACGACGCCGGCAACCCTGTCAGTGAGAATGGCGAGGCGTTGTGGGACATGGTCATCCCCCTGGTGCCGGTCGAGCGGGGCGGTCAGGTCTTCGCTTTCCAGGGCAAGATGCTGCACGACAGGGGCAGCACCAGTAGCCTCATCCGCCACTGGCGCGACCTGCGTCTGAAGTGGGCTGTAATTGGCGATGTGGCTATGCCGGACGAAAACGGCAACGCTGTCCCCAGTCCCGGCGGTGGCTACGGCCTGGCCGTTTACGACGAGCCTTACTATCTGACCGGCCTGCAGGTCTCTCGCCAAGGCGGCGCCTCCATGCTGGTGGCCGCGGCCCTGCCCTTTCCCCTGATACACCGGTGGGACCGTTACGACGACACGCGCATTACCCTGCTGCGAGCCGGCATGGAAGCCCAGTTCCTCACCGGCCGGCTGAGCCTGGACGACATCAAAGCCCGTTTCGACACGCCCAACAACGCCACCGAGGAGGAGCGCTGGGGCATCCCGCAGGGCTGGGAATACCGGGTCAGGCACGACGCCACGATGCACTACCAGCACGTGGACGAGATGCTGATGACCACCACCATGACCACCACCAGGCAGTTGCTCAACCAGGAGTTCGCCGGCCACGAAGACCTGGAACCCACCCTGATTCTGGCCAGCGAGCAGCGCACCTCCACCGTCAATCTGGACGACGAACCCACCAACGATTATCTGGAC
Organism: Caldilineae bacterium; assembly: GCA_003694905.1. Lineage (GTDB taxonomy): Bacteria > Chloroflexota > Anaerolineae > J102 > J102 > J102. The sequence goes on along the minus strand of RFJM01000125.1, from coordinate 5,615 downwards.
ATCACCATCAACACCTGCCTCAAGCCGCTGATTACCAGCCGCAGCCTTAAATTGCAAACCTATCGCTGGTCACCAACGCTCGTGGTGTTACAGGCCCGCTCTGGAATACCGGGAGAGTGGAACCCTCTGTCTCTGGATGAGGTATTGCAAAAAATAACGGACGAGTTCGCTGCGGCCACCGATCCCTTAGCGGAGGACTATGAGGAAGCGCTCAATATCCTGAAAAACGCCACAGCGGCCTGGTACCTGGGGCAGACCTCGGTGATTGCTATCGGGCAGACCATGGTGCAGGAGGTGGAAAACGCCCTGAGCGATCCGGAGATGATGCTGAAGTTTCTGGCAGACAACGTCCTCCCCGATACCTACCGGGAGGCTGTCTATCTGGTGCTGGAGGTGGCTAAAGCCGGCGGCCCGTTGGCCTGGTTGGAGCAACAGTGGAACGCGGTTATGGGCTATGTGGATGGTTTGGGCAATGTCTTCAACGGGAGCTTCTTTGACACCGCCGCGACATTCTCGGTCAGTGATTTGCTTCGATGGACGCAAACAGCGATTAAAGTGCTTGATTGGTTGGCTACCATCACCGGCGACAGTCTTTTTGCCGACGTGGCCAAAGTGCTGACCAAAATCATCGAAATCTACAAGAAGGTGCGCGAACTCATTGATACCATCAAAGCCATCTTCGACACCGCCGGCAAGGCTGTTGAGAAAGCTACCTCCATCATCACCCAGGAGATGCAGTCCCTTGCCAAACCCATGTCCCTGGTGGGCCTCATCCTGGCCGTGGGTATGATCTGGCTGGGGGTGGCGCTGCAACTGGGCGACGTAGGCCCCAGCATCGCCCTCACCCTGGTGATGAAGGCCATTGTGGAGACGGTGCTGCTGGTGGTGCTGTTCGTGGTGAGCGCCATCTTCCCCGTGGGCACGGTCATTGCCATCGCCATCGGGCTGATCAAGCTGGTGGAAGACCTGATCGGGTTCAACTTTGACCCCGTCTCCTTCCTGTTCGACATCTTTTTCGCCGTGCATGCCGTGGTGCGCACCGAGATGGCCGGCCAGCCCCAACTGGGGCAATTGACCATGGAGGCCCTGGAGCCGGGCGGCGGTGTGCTTGCCTGGCATGGCTTCCGCCTCACTCTCCCCGCCACCATCACCCTGCAGACCACCGAGGACGGAGACGCCGGCGACCTCAACGAATCGTGGGCGGAATTGCACCTGGGCCGCTTCGCCGAGTGGGTCGATGCCGAGATCAGTTTGTCCAATCCACACGACGAAGAAAAGGAGAACGATCTCCTGAAGCCCTACAAGGACGCTTTGGAGGGCTATGGCTACGATATATCCAAATACGCAACAGAAATCCACATCTACTGGACGCAGCCCCGCCCCTCCCCGTACTGGTCGTTGGCCCCGGGCGTGGCGACCAGCGCGTCATCCCCACACCCGGCCGGGTCCGGCTACCGTCGCCAGTTTCTCTCCACCGCCTGGCTCGATGTCAATCCTGCCCCCGCCGTCAATGGCCGTCTTTTGCTGGACGTGTCCACGGACGTCACCATCCGCTACGCCGAGTGTTCGCTCGCGGGCGGATGTGATGAATATGACTCGACCTCCACCTCGCCGCCCGCCATCACCCCTATGTTCTTCGACATCCTGCCGGCCAGCCTGAGGGGGATGTGGGAGTGGTACAAGTACTATGTGCCGGAACCGGCGGCGATGAATTATGACCCGGACGGCGACGGCATCTGGGGCTACCTGCTGCCGAATATCTACGGGCATGAAATTCCCACCGGCCCGGACGCCAACCTGTGCCCGGGCGAGGAAACGTGGAACCTGTGGGACAGCGACTTCGACGGTCTTTCCGACAAGTTCGAGGTGGAGAATGAGGGCTTCGACCCCTGCGACCCCGATAGTGACGGCGATGGGCTGCGTGACGGCCTGGAGCTGATAACAGGCACCGACCCCGCCAACCCGGACACCGACGGCGACGGGCTCACCGACAAGCAGGAAACCCCCATCGGGCTCAGCGTCTACGGGCACGACCCGGGCTACACCCTTTACGTACCCTGGCGGGTGGCGATGGAAGGACGCTATCCCGGCCTGCCCGATCCGGTCGCCTTCCCCAGCCCCCTCCACGCCAACCTGGACAATGACCATCGCAACGACAAGCGCGAGCAGGACAAACTCAGCAGCCCCAACGCCTTCAACCCTGTGTGGATGGCTCAACCGCTGCCGCTGACCATCAATCAGGGCTTCACCCAGGGCGGCGGCACCCACATCACCGTGCGCTCCGCGCCCTGGGCCAACGACGAAGCCCTGGGCCTCGACGCCACCCTGGCCCTCACCCTGCCGGTGCCTTTCTCCGGCGTCAGCCAGAGTGTGCTTATGCACCCGGCCTTCGTCAAGTTTCCTGGGAACCTCTTCAATGCCGGCACGCTGTTGTCCACCGGAAATGGGGTCTATCGCTGGACTGTGCCCCCCTTCAGTTTGAATCGCGTGATGGAATTGAACTTGCAAGGCGTGCCTGAAAATCCCACCGGCCCCCTCACCATGACCGTGAGCCTGCGCTACAACGAAGGGGGCCACACCCAGGTCTCCACGGCCGCGGCGCCCTTGCTGGTCAACAGCGGTGGGCCGGACACGACCTTCTACAGCGTGCAGGGGGCTGTTGTGTTGAGCGGCACTGCCACAGAGCAGCCAGCGGATGGAAGCGGCGAGGTACTCATCAGTGGCGGCGCTACCGACCCCCAGGGCGTCTCCGAAGTGCGCGTGTGCGTCAAAACGAGCGACACCTGCCACGCCAGCGAGTGGCAAAGTGTGCAACCCGTTGCCGGCATCGCTGCCCTCAACAACTGGTCTTACACTTTCATCCCGCCCGGCGATGACATCTACTACGTCCGTGCCTACGCCATCGACACCTACGGCGTGGCCGGACCCGTTTCGCCCCCGCTGATTCTGGGCGTGGACCAGACACCCCCCGCATCGGTGCGTTTCGATCTCCGTGGCACGACCTACGTCTCGACCACGGCTGGTGCGGATATTGGCCCGCCGGTCGTCACCCTCACCGGTCGCCTGGATGACGCTCCTGGTGCTCCCTACCTCTCCGGTGCCGGCGTGGTACTCCTGGACGATGGCACCGGCGATGTGCCGCAGCCGGTCCCTGTAGACACCGCCGGACAGCCCGGCAGTTCCTTTCATTACCCGTGGGCGCCGCCCGGCGAGGGCCTGTATCGCCTGACGGTCGGCGGTAGCGACGCGGCCGGCAACCCCGCCGTCATCTCCGACACCTTGCAGGTGGTGGTGGACGACACCCCCCCGGCGCTGTACGCCATACCGCCGCAGGTGCTCACCTCGGCCACGTTCACCCTTTCCGGTCTGGCCGATGACACCGCCTTGCTGCCGGGACGACAACACACCTTCCCCTTTACCGCCTCGCTCACCCTCTCCAGCCGCGACGCTCAGTTTGATGTGGGGCATAGCGAAGGGAAAGTGCTGGTAGTGGGAGACCTCAACGGCGACCGGCTCGATGACATTGTGCTGGTTTACCCCGCCTCTGCCGGTTTGGCGCCGCTTCCCTTGCAGGGAGGCATTTTCTTCGGTCGCACCGCCCCCTTCTCCGGCACCCTGATGCTCAACCAGGCCGATGTGCTCCTCACAGGCGAATTGCCTGCGGGTGGGTTCGGTTTTGCGCCGGACATGGCCGGGGTGGGGGATCTCAACGGCGATGGGCTGGGGGATTTGGTGCTGGGCGACCCCAGCGCCGGGGCGGGGGCCGGTTTGGCTTACGTACTCCTTGGCCGGCGGCGGTGGCCTGCAACGCTGAATCTGGCCGATGCAGACTGGCGGTTGAGCCAGCCCGGTTCGCTGGGCTTTGGCGGCTCGGTTGCTCCGGCCGGTGATTTCAACGGCGACGGGCTGGCCGATTTCCTGGTCGGGGCGGCCAGCAGCGGCGCTACGGGAGACGGCCTGGCATGGCTTTATCTGGGCCGCGAGCGAGGGGTGGGTACGCCACAGGCGACACTTCTTCCACCGGTGGGTAGCAGCGCCGCGCCGCCCCGGCTGGCCGGATTGGGCGACACCAACGGCGATGGTCTTTCGGATATCCTCTTTGCCGGAGCGGGCAGTCCGGTGGCGCTGGTTTACGGCCGGACAGAGGTCTCTGCCACGCTGAATCTGCAAACGGCCGCCGCCGCCCTGTTCGATGCCGTGGGAAGCCAGCAGACCGTGGCGCCGGTTGGGGATGTCAACCGCGATGGCTTGCAAGACTTGCTCATCGGCGACCCGGATGCCTCTCCACCGCGCGTCTTCCTCCTGTACGGACGCCGGCCTGAAGCGGCCTGGCCCCCTGCTCCTGCCGTCCTGGGGCTGACCGATGTGACGGATGCTTCCTTTGTCGAAAATTACTTTGCGGGCGCCCGGCTGGGCGCGGCACTGGCGCGGCTGGGCGATATTGACGGGGACGGGCGCGACGACTTCATGCTGGGCGAACCGGGCAGCGGGCGCGGGCCCAATCGCAGTGCCCTCATCCTCACCACCCAGACCCCCCTCACACCCGATCGCCCCGTTTCCTCCGCCACCCTCTTCATCACCGGCACGAACAACAGCCAGCTGGCGGGGGCTTATCTCTCGACGGGGGATGTGAACGGCGACCATCTCCCCGATTTGCTCATCGGAGCCGCCGGTGATATGCAGGCCTATCTCTTCGACGGCCACTTCGCGCCGGGCATGGTGTCCGGCATCGCCCGGGTGGAAGTTGGCGTGTCCGGCCCGATTACCGACTCCACCCGCCCCCTCACTGCTACCGTACCGGCCTTCTGGCAAACGGCCACTCTCAGCGATACCGGCGCAGCCATCACCCCCTGGCAGGTTACCCTGAGTGTAGCCGCCAACGGCAATTACCGCCTCTACGCACGAGCCACCGACCGCGCCGGCAACCACCGGGAGGCATGGCGCGGGTATCTGGGCAATATCTGGGTGAACAACGCAACGACTCCCTTCGGACAGGCCAGCCTCAGCCTGGATACCCCTGTCCTGAGCCAGCAGACACACCTGTCATTGCGCGGCATTTTCACCAGCACCCAACCTGCCCAATCCCTGCGGGTCTTCGATGGCTACGGATGGCATTCCCTGCCCCCCGCAACCGGCCCCTGGAGTCTGGACACGCTCATCCCCCCCAGCGACCGGCGCACCCTCGCCTTGCGCGTCCTCGCCCGCGATGCCTATGGTGCCGTTTTGTACGCGACCCGCTCCCTGACCGTTGATACCTTCATCGCCCCGCCGGTCCTGTCTGCCAATCTGGTTGCCGGACAATGGCAGATGGACATATCCCCCACCCTGGTCATTTCCTGGCCCACCCCAACTGACGCCAGCGGTGTCGTTGGCACGTGGGCGGTTATTGATACCATCAGCAACACAATCCCCACCACCCCCTCCCTGACCAACCGGGTGACACACACGCTCAATCAGGCCGGCGTGTATTACGGGCACGTGCGGGTGCGCGACGGCGCGGGCAATGAATTCACCAGCCATGCCGGTCCCTTCCCCCTCAATCGCACCCGGACCCCTTCCAGCATCCTGCCCGATGGCCTCCTTGACCTGTCCCACGGGGAGTATCCGCCGGGAAC
>RFJM01000124.1 GCA_003694905.1 Caldilineae bacterium | reverse complement strand
GTTCCACCACCTCCTACCGCTGGTCCTTTACCATCGAAGGTGAGCCTGCCCGCATCTGGATGCCGTTGGTGCAATAACAGCGCTCGTTCAAAATGCTCGAGGCGGCAGGTTGTAGGGATATTTCCTCTCGCAGTCTGCCGCCTTTTCCTTTGTCTCTTGGGCTGTTTATACAAGCTCCCTGTCTGGAGGTACCACGATGAAACAAGTGTATCCTCTGCCGATGGCTGTCCTGCTGGCAACGTTGTTCTTGGGTGCGCTGACCCTAGGCATATGGCAATCGGCTCAGGCCGCATCCACTGCCACCACCCGCTACGTCGCGCCCGGCGGAAACTGCGGCGGCGCCGCGCCCTGCTACGCCACCATCCAGGCCGCGGTGGACGCAGCTAATCCTGGCGATGAAATCAGGGTGGCCCAAGGAACGTATACCGACATCCACGCCCGCGCCGGCGTCACCCAGGTGGTGTACATCAGCAAGACGGTGACCGTGCGCGGGGGCTACGCCACCTCGGATTGGAGCGCCTCGAACCCGACTGCCCACCCCACCACCCTGGACGCGCAGGGTAAAGGGCGCGTGCTGTCCATTACCGGAAATGACATTGCGCCGGTCATCGAAGGGCTGCGCCTCACCGGCGGCGATGCGACGGGCCTGGGCGGCGCGCCCTGGGGCGATGGCGGCGGCGGGGTGTATGTCATCACCGCCACGGCCACCCTGAACCGCATCCGAGTGTTCAGCAATACCGCAGAATATGGGAGCGGCATCTATTTGAGCAAGTCGGATGCAAAAATTCGCCATAGCATCATCGAGCACAACGGCTTCCATGGAGGCAGCGGCGGCGGTATTTACCTTTATCACTGCAATGACGTCGAGATCAGCGACAGTTTTGTCATCGCCAACAGCGCATGGGATGGCGGTGGCTTCTTTTTCATCGGCAGCAACGCCACCCTGGAGAGAAACCGGATCGCAAAGAACATTGCCAGCTATGAAGGGGGCGGCGTAAACCTGGGAACAAGCACGGTGCTATTGCGAGATAATGCCATCTCTGGCAACGAGGCGGCATACGGCGGCGGACTTTCGCTGTTCTCCTACGGCAGCCAGCCGGTATTCGAGCGCAATCGTATCGTTGGCAATAAGGCGACCAACAGAGGGGGCGGCATCTATTTCAACTTCAGGACGCCTGCTATCCTCAAGAACACCGTGATCTCAGACAACGAAGCACCCGCAGGCAGCGGTCTGTTCATCCGGGATTCTTCCCCCCAGTTGATCCACACAACCATTGCCCGCAACAAAGGTGGAGCGGGCGTCGTGGTCACATCCGAGAACGATTACTTCGACAGCGATGTCACCATGACGAACACCATCATCTTCAGCCATACAACTGGCATCACCGTATCGGTGAAAAATACGGCCACGTTGGCAAGCACGCTGTGGCAGGGCAACGCCGACGACCGGGGCGGCGTAGGCGTTATCAACCACAGCAACGACCACACCGGCGATCCCAAATTCGCATTCGACGGCTATCACCTGCTGCCCGGCTCCGCGGCCATTGACCGGGGTGTGAACGCGGGCGTGACCACGGACATCGACGGGAATGCCCGCCCCTATGGCTCTGGTTTTGACATCGGAGCAGACGAGTACAACGGCACGATGATAACGCCGAAGAAGTTATTCCTGCCGTTAACATTGCGCAACCGGCAGCATGGCTGAAGCGCTGTCTTTGTCCAAGTGGAGATGTCGTGGCCAAGGGCAACCATATCTCTGGCATCACCTGACGCCCTCTGCATATCCTGTGAGGCGGCTCTTATGACGAAACACATCCCCATCGGGTTGACCATGGTCGGCCTCATCGCCTTAATTATCTGGCCTTTGACCGGCCAGGCGGTTGTCATGTCTGCGGAAAATAGCGTCCAGGAGAAAATTTTCATGGCCGTCGACGCCGGCGGCAGCCTGGCCGACGCCACCATCTACGCCCTGAACCCCGACGGCAGCGGCCAGGCCCCCATCTTCGACTTCCACGGCCAGCCTAAGGACCCCCGCGGCGGCGTGTGGGGTCTGCGCCTGGTCGGAGACGAGCTCTACTTCCACTCGGATCACGCGGATCTCTACACCCCGGCCAGCCGCAACCTCTTCCGCATCCCCATCGACGGGGCCTGGCTGGACCAGATCACGCCCGGACCCCATGCCGGCGATTGGAATCAGCCTTGCCCTTGCGGAACGGTCACCGGCCATGTGCGCCAGAGCAACGGCCTGCCCTGGGGCGCGGCCCCGGTCTATCTCAGCGGCGTCGGCTCCACCAACAGCAACCCCGACGGCTCTTTCCGCTTCGACAACGTCCCCCAAGGCCCGCGCTGGATCGTGGCCTACCGGCCGGGAAACAGCAGCATCTACGACGCGGAGAGCATCTCGGTGACGCCGGGGAACACGCTCGACGTGCAACTGGTCCCCGACACATCGGGCCGCATGGAATTCGAATATCCGGCCCGGTGGGGCGATCGCATCTACTATCGCTATAAATCCACCGCCATCCAGTGGACGACGCTGGATTTCGCGGCGCCGGTCGAGGTGTACAAAACCTCCGGCTTTTGCACCGGCATCCCCACCGTGGACGGCTTCGACGTCGCCCCCTCTTCGGGAACCCTGGCCATTCTCAATCTTCAGAGGGGCTGCGGCGTGGGCGACACCGAGCACCAGGGCCTCTATCTGGCCGACAAGGACGGCGGCAATCTGCGGCTGCTGGTGAACATGCTCGCGGATTATAACTGCAGCGACACCGGCGTTCCCGAGGGCGTGTTCTGGTCGCCCGACGAGCGTTTCATCGCCTTCAACGCCCTGTATGCGGGCAATGCGGTCATCGTGGTCTTCGACGCCAGCACGGGCGCGTACCTGGGCGGCGTCTCCTATGCCGCCACCTGGGATGACACCTACGGCCTGGACCTGTTCGGCTGGAGTCCGGACGGCCGCTGGCTGCTCTACCTGGTGCATCGCTATCGCATCGCCGAACCGGAACAACGCACCCTGGCCAAGATTCCGGTGGCGGCCAACGGCGCCCTCGATCTCCAGGGCATCGTCGGTCTGGTAAATAACCCCGACATCGCGGCCGCGACCTGGGGC
>RFJM01000123.1 GCA_003694905.1 Caldilineae bacterium | reverse complement strand
TGGGCTTTGAGTGCATCAACGAGCTTTTCCTGGTGCGGCTGCGGCGACGGCAAATGCAAGGTGTTGACCACCGGAGATGGTAGGGGCGCCGGCTGACGGCTTGCCGTGCCCGGGGACCGTACGGGCCGGCCTCTCGGGCGGGCCGGGGTACCGGGCACACCGAAGACGCACTGAACCTATAGGACAGCAGCTTCCTTTTGGCGATTTCCGCGGTGCACGGATACCATGGTGTTGAGCAGGAAGAGCAGCAAAGCCGCCGCATTCAGGAGCCCGCCCCAGCGGCGCAGCACCGGCATATTCCCCACATCGCCGATGATCCGCAGTACCAGCGCCAGATGCAACACCGCCAGATGGGAATAGAAACGAGGAGAAAATGGCAAGGGCCGGGAGAGAACGGCGGGGAACACGATGGGCGCGTGGGCAAAGATCATGCTGAAGACGAACCCCAGCAGGAGCGCATGTAACCAGGCATCGTAACCGGGGCCGGCCGAGACGCCACCCCATACCAGGGCCAACACCCCGGCCACGGCCAGCCAGGCATAGCCCAGGAACAAAGCCCAGGCTGTGAAGCGCACCTGCCCTTCACTGTGCAGACGCCGCCCCGCCACGTCGTAGGCGAGCAACCACAGACCAAATGCCAGCATCCCCAGGCCGGCCACCCGCACGCCGACATCATACTGCCAGAACGCCAGCACAGTGCCCAGCAGGTAGCAACCTGTGGCGCCCAGGAACAGACCTCGGGTACGCCGATCCAGTCGCAATACCTGACTCAGTTCCAGCCTCTCGCCGCCAATGGTCAGGACCAGAAATGCCCCCCACCAGGTCGTTGCCTCTGCCACGGGCCTTCCGCCCAACCATAGCAGGTTGCCCAGCAACCATGCCACCGCCCCCGCAGCCATGATCAGGCTATGAGAGGCCGGATGCAGCATATACAGCACCAGCATCATCACCACCAGCACGGCGCTACCCAGCGCGACCAGCACGACGCTGGCCACACTGCCCCTGCCTACCAGCAGAAGAAGGCCCCCCACCGCCGTGGCCACCGGCCCCAGGTAGAGCACGGCCGGCCGTCGAACCAGTTGCAGTCTGGCCAGGGCCACGACCCGCTCCAGTGCGATGAGGGTGCCTAGAAACCCGCCGATCATGAGTGGGCCGTGGGAGGCGGCCATGGTGGGGTGCAGTGCGGGCCAGCGCCAGCCTATGCGCAGCAGTCCGGCCCAGATGCCGGCCAGCAGGAGCAACAGGGCCAGTAACAAAAGGGGAGCAGTAGGGAGAGGTAATGTTCGTCTCATCGTGGTGTCGGGGTCGGCTCAGAGCGAAGCAGGAGTACTCACAGCATCAGCAGCAGCATGACGGTATCCGAGTGGGCGCGAATACTGTGAGGCAGATGGGGGGGCATGTGCGCCCAACTACCGGCCTGGGCCTGAAAGGTGTCCTCCCCCAGGGTAACGGTCGCCTCGCCGGAAAGAAAGTGGAGCACGGCCGGTCGCGCCGCGGTATGCTCGGAAAGCTCCTGGCCACCCGCGAAGGCAAACAGGACGACTTTCAGGCGGTCATCCTGAAAGAGGGTGCGGCTCAGAATGCTATCGCCGGGAATGTCGGGGACTTCGGCCAACAGGTCGGGCAGAAACAGATAGGCGGTGGACATGATTTCGATAAGACGACAACAACAAGAGGGTGGTTGGACGGACAGACCGCAAACAGCGCGGCTTATGATCGCCCAGCATTTTCCCCCATCCTTTTCATCCCGTCAAAGACATTTGTCTCAACCGGGCCCGACTACCAAGTCCGGCCTGGTGCCTGGTTATGCCCGGATGTACGAGAGACCGTAGCGTGCTCGCGTTACCGCGGATTTGCCGGTCGGCAACGGGCACGAACAAATCCCAGGCACCCGGCCGGTCCGAGAGCCGGCGGGTGCCGAGGGATAGCGAGAGGCTGTGCTAGCGCCTGCGGCTGCGGGCCTTGCGCTTCTTGCGCTTGCGGCCGTCGCCGCGCGGCGCACCGCCATCCTGTTTCTGCGCTGCCGGGGCCGCCGCCGGCGCTTTTGCTCCATCGCCACCGCGCATGTCCGAGCGATAGTGGCAGTTCTTGTACTTCTTGCCGCTGCCGCACCAGCAGGGGTCGTTGCGGCCCAGGCTGGGGCCGACGCGGCGCTGTGGTTCGGGCCGGCCGCCACCGCTGCTCGCGGAGGGATGGACGGCGCGGATGGGCCGCCGTCGCTCTTCCTGTTTCAGCTCCACATGATAGATCTGCGTTACGACGTCCTGCTCGATGGCATCCAGCAGCGCATTGAACATCTCGAACGCCTCACGCTTGTAGGCCACCAGTGGGTTCTGTTGGGCCACGGCCTGCAGCCCGATACCCTCACGCAGCACATCGAGATCGGTTAGATGCCGGACCCAACGGCGGTCGATGGATTGGAGCATCAGCAGCCGTTCGATCTGGCGCATAGCCTCGCTGCCGACCCGCGCCTCCTTGGCCTCGTAGGCCTGGTCGGCCAGTTGCTGCAGTCGCTCGACCAGTTCCTCCTCGTTCAGGCCCCGCCAGGTTTCGGGCTTCTCGCCGGAAGGCAGGGGCATGATGCGCAGTACCGCACGATGGAGCGAGTCCAGATCCCAGTCTTCTTCGTAGCGGTCACCGACAAAGCTCTGGACCAGAGCCGCCAGTTGCTCGTGCACCATGCGCAGGATGGTGGGTTTCAGCGTGGGTTCGGTCAATACCTTGCGTCGTTGGTCGTAGATGACCTCACGCTGCTTGTTCACCACGTCATCATACTCGAGCACGTGCTTGCGCATGTCGAAGTTGTAGCCTTCGACGCGAGACTGGGCCTGCTCGATGGCGCGGCTCACCAGATTGGCCTCGATGGGCATGTCGTCATCCACGCCCAGCCGGTCCATCAGGCCGGAGATAGAGCTGCCCCCAAAGCGCCGCATCAGCTCGTCTTCCAGGGAGAGATAGAAGCGCGACAGGCCAGGGTCACCCTGGCGGCCCGCACGACCGCGCAACTGGTTGTCGATGCGCCGTGCCTCGTGCCGTTCGGTGCCGATCACGTAGAGGCCGCCGGCCGCACGTACTTTGTCGCCATCCTCCTTGGTCTGTTTCCAGAACCGGGCCAGCACTTCGGCCCACACTTCGGGGAAGCGCTGACAGGGATCTTCGCCCCGGCGCAACATATCTACGGCCTCGTACCAGTCTTGCTCTCGAATCTGGTTGAGATCGTACTCCATGCGCCGCAGTTCCTCTCGGGCCAGATTCTCCGGATTCCCGCCCAGGAGGATGTCCACACCACGACCGGCCATATTGGTGGCAATCGTCACCGCGCCCGGTCGCCCTGCCTGCGCGATGATCACCGCCTCCCGTTCGTGGTTCTTGGCGTTGAGCACGTTGTGGTCGATCCCCCTGCGTTTGAGAAGCTGCGAGACATGTTCGGACGTCTCGATGGCGCTGGTGCCCACCAATACCGGCTGCCCGCGTTTGTGCGCGGCCTCGATCTCGTCGATGACCGCCTTGAACTTCGCCCGCTCGGTGCGATACACCAGGTCGGGCATGTCCACGCGTTGTACCGGCACATTCGTGGGAATAACCACCACATCCAGGTTGTAGATGCGGAAGAACTCTTCCTTCTCGGTCGCGGCCGTACCCGTCATACCGGCCAGCTTGTTGTACATGCGGAAGAAGTTCTGGAAGGTGATGGTGGCCAGTGTCAGGTTCTCGCGGCGGACGGGCACCCCCTCTTTGGCCTCGATGGCCTGGTGCAAGCCTTCGGAATAGCGGCGGCCGTGCATCAGACGCCCGGTGAACTCATCGACGATGATCACCTCGCCGTTCTGCACAATATAGTCCTTGTCGCGTTTGAACAGGACATGAGCACGCAGAGCGTTGTCGAGATAGGGGGCCATCTCCGCGTATTCGGCATCATACAGGCTCTTTCCTTCCGGGATACCCAGCCACCCCTCTATCTTGAGCAAGCCTTCCTCGGTGAGGGTGACGATGCGATCCTTTTCGTCGACGGTGTAATCTTCCTCGGGCTTGAGCCGGGGGACAAGCTGGGCGAACTTGCGGTAGTACTCGCTGGACTCCTGCGCCGGGCCAGAGATGATAAGCGGCGTACGTGCTTCGTCGATGAGGATGTTGTCGATCTCGTCGATGATGGCGTAGTGCAATTCGCGCTGCACCACCTGATCGATGCTCATCACCATGTTGTCGCGCAGATAGTCGAAGCCGAACTCGTTGTTCGTGCCGTACAGGATCTCGGCCTGGTAGGCTTCGCGACGGGTGATGGGCCTGAGATTACGGTAGCGGTCGTCGGGCGAGGGATACTCCGGATCGTAGAGGAAGGAGGCCTGGTCCGGGTTGCCCGCGCCACTCTGGATCACCGCCGCGCTCACGCCCAGAAAATGATAGATGGGCCCCATCCATTGCACGCCGTACTTGGACAGGTAATCGTTGGGAGTCACCAGATGAACTCCGCGGCCCAGCAAGGCATTGAGATAGAGCGGGAGCGTAGCCACCAGGGTCTTGCCTTCGCCCGTTTTCATCTCGGCGATGCGCCCGCGGTGCAGCACTACACCACCGATGAGCTGCACGTCGTAGTGGCGCATGTTGACGGTGCGCACGGCCGCTTCCCGCACCACCGCGAACGCCCGCGGCAGGATCTCCTCCAGCACATCCTCCTCGACCTGCCGGAGTTCCTGGTCCCGGCTTTCGATCTGACGCTTGAGCCGGTCGATGTCGCTCGGATCCTCGGCTTCTTTCAGATCTGCGCGCAGTGACTCTAGCTCCTGTCGCAGGTGGCCTGTGGCTTCGGCAATGCGCTGTTTGAAGAGATCGGTCTGACCGCGCAGCTCCGCGTCGGTCATGGCCTGCATCTCCGGCTCGAGCGCATTGATCTCCTCCACAATGGGGCGGATCTTGTTCAGTTCTTTTTCGTTGGGATCGCCAACGACTTTCTGCAGGATATTTCGTAACATGGACTTATCACTTGGCAACGCCCGGAGGGCGCAGGGATATTGAGATAACAGCCCATTATACCACAACCATCTGCGGTCTCCCCCGCGCGGATAGCAAGGGGGTGCGTTTCAAAACGGGGGCAGCCGGTGCGCTGGGCTGGTAATCCCCCCAGCAGGGGGGTGCGGGGGAGCGCCCCCGCATCTGCGGCCTCGGCCG
>RFJM01000122.1 GCA_003694905.1 Caldilineae bacterium | reverse complement strand
AGCCTGACCACACGACACGGCAAGCCGAAGCGCTGGGGGTCCGCTTGGGTGTGGTCGCGATGTTTCCGGGGGCGCCGCCCGCGAGCTCCCCCCAAATTGAAACATACCCCCTCCTTCTGCCACCAACAGACTTTAGAACCGAGTCGAAGGCAACGGTGCTTTCCTCGCTACAATGATCCGGTGGGGCCGGAGCCTTCTCTGGCCCGACCGAAGGAATATGGGGAAATGCCACCACTTCGTTTAGAATAGAACTTCGCAGAAGGCAGACCTGTCAGGTTTTCGCAAGCCTGGCAGGTCTTTGCTAGACTGAGGCAGAGAACGATGAAAGAGAGAACCAAAGTACTCAATTTCCAAGAGATGATCATGCACCTGGAACGCTTTTGGGCGGACCAGGGCTGTATCATCTGGCAGCCGTATAGCGAAAAAGTCGGTGCGGGTACGGCGAATCCGGCCACCACGCTGCGGGTCCTGGGGCCCGAGCCCTGGAATGTCGGCTATGTCGAGCCCTCCTATAGGCCCGACGACGGTCGCTTTGCGGAGAACCCCAACCGCATGCAGATGCATACCCAGTATCAGGTCATCCTGAAACCGGATCCGGGCAATCCGCAGGAGCTTTATCTCGACAGTCTGCGCGCCATCGGCATCGATCTGGATGCCCATGATGTGAGGTTCGTGGAGGACAACTGGGAAAGCCCGGCGCTGGGCTCGTGGGGGCTGGGCTGGGAGGTATGGCTGGACGGATTGGAGATCACGCAGTTCACGTATTTCCAACAGGCGGGAGGACTGGATCTGGATCCGGTGTCGGTCGAAATCACATACGGTCTGGAACGCATCGCCATGTTTTTGCAAGATGTTCGCGAGGTGTGGGAGCTGCAATGGGATGACACGCACACTTACGGCGATATCCTCAAGATGCAGGAGATCGAGCACTGCGAGTACGCATTCAACACGGCCGACGTGGAACGACTGCAACGGTTGTATGAACTGTACGAAGCCGAATATGAGAATGCCATCGCGCGGAAACTGGTCATTCCTGCCTACGACTACGTACTGAAGTGCTCGCATACCTTCAACATTCTGGATACCCGCGGGGCAGTGGGGGTGACGGAACGTGCTGCCTTTTTCCGGCGCATGAGGAACATGTCGCGACGCGTCGCCGAGACCTATGTGGAACAGCGTCGTCAGCTGGAATTCCCCCTGCTGAAAGAGGAGGCCGCTGCTGAGGCGGAGATACCGAAGGCGCTGCCGACACCTGAACCGGTGGGGCGGGCAGCGGCCGATCTGGTGCTTGAAATCGGTGTGGAGGAGCTTCCCCCACATGATCTGCGCGATGCCCTGACCCAGCTGGAGACCCGCGTGCCCGCCGCGCTGGCAGAAGCACGGCTGGAACACGGCCGCGTCTTTGTGGGTGGGACGCCGCGCCGCATCGCCGTGCACGTGAAGGACGTGGCTGCCCGGCAGAGTGCCGAGACCCAGGTCTTCCGCGGGCCTCCCGCAGAACGCGCTTTCGACCAGACGGGACAACCCACCCGTGCTGCGGAAGGTTTTGCGCGCAGCAAAGGTGTCCGTGTGAGCGATCTGGAAATCCGCGAGGAGAGCGGCAAGCGCTATGTCTATGCCGTGCGGCAAATCGAGGGACAGCCCGCGCATACGCTGCTGCCGCAACTGTTGCAAGACCTGGTTGCCGGGCTGCGGTTCGGCAAGACCATGCGCTGGAATAGCAGCAATGTCAGCTTCAGCCGACCCATACGCTGGCTTGTGGGCCTGTATGGGGAACAGGTGGTGCCCTTCAGTTATGCCCATCTCGTAAGCGATCGCGTGAGCCGCGGTCTGCGGCCGCACAACTCGCCGCCGCTACCCATCCCCTCGGCCGAGACCTATCTCGAGACGCTGGCGAACGCCGGCATTGTTCTGGACAGGGAGCAACGCCGCGGCGCGGTTCTGGCCGGTGTTCGCGAGGTGGCGGCAGAGGTCGGCGGCACGGTACCCGATGACCCCGAGCTCCTGGACGAAGTGACAGACCTGGTCGAACAACCTCTGCCGCTATTGGGACGTTTCGAAAGCAGGTATCTGGAGCTACCCACGCCGGTGCTGGTGACGGTGATGAAGAAGCACCAGCGTTATTTCCCTGTGGTCGACGAGAAAGGCGAACTTATGCCCTACTTCGTCACCGTCGCCAACGGTAGCGATCGGGACCCGGAGCTGGTCGTGCGGGGAAACGAGGCGGTCATACGTGCCCGCTACGCGGACGCGGCGTACTTCGTGCGGCAGGATCTGAGCCGCCCGCTTGAATCCTACAACGAGCGCCTGAGCACGCTAACTTTCCAGGAACAGCTCGGATCAATGCTGGACAAGGTGCATCGGCTGGAGAAGCTGACGCCACAGGTAGCTGCACAACTGGGCCTCGGCGAGGAGGAGATGGCGTTGGCCAGGCGCGCCGCGACCTTGAGCAAAGCGGATCTCGCTACCAGCATGGTGGTCGAGATCACTTCTCTTCAGGGGATCATGGGCGAGATCTACGCGCGGGCGGGTGGTGAGGAGCCGGCCGTAGCCCGTGCCCTGCGCGAGGCTTACATCGTGCGCCCTGAGGAAGCCCTGAGCCCCATCGGGCTGGCGCTGAACCTGGCCAACAGACTCGATAGCCTCATCGGGCTGTTTGCGGTGGGGCTGGCCCCCAAATCTACGGCGGATCCGTTTGGGCTGCGCCGCGACGCCCTGGGCATCGTGCTGAATCTTATCGCCGCGCATGCATCCTTTGATCTGACGGCCGGACTGCGGCAGGCGGCGGCGCTTCAGCCCGTGCCGGTGGAAGAGGCGGTTATCCGCGAGGCCGTGGACTTCATCGGCCGTCGGCTGTATGGCGTCCTGCGTGAGGAAGGCTTTGACCACGAGGTCACCGCGGCGGTGCTGGCCGAGCAAGGGCACAACCCGGCACAGGCACGAGATGCGGTGGCGGCACTGGCCGAGGCGGTGACGGCACCCGAATGGACGGACGCCTTCACGGCCTACGCCCGCTGCAAACGCATCGTGCGCGGGTTGGAGGAGAATTATCCCCTGCGGCCGGAGGTGTACACCGAGGAGGCAACGCGCGTCCTGCACGCGGCGTATGCGGAGGTTGCTCCCACCGTGCGCGACGTCTCCAGCCTGGTACAGGCTTTGTACCGCCTGCAGGATCCGATCAATGCTTTCTTCGATGCAGTGCTGGTCATGAGCGAAGATCCCGATCTGCGTACCGCCCGCCTGGCTCTGGTCCAGCATATCGCAGCCCTACCCGACGGCATTGCCGATCTGACACTGCTTCCCGGCTTCTGAGTCTCTATGATACTCGGCATCGGCTATCTCCCCACACGTACCGGCCCGGCGCTATGGCAGAAGTTCGACAGGGCCGAAATCGCGGACGATCTGGCCCACATTGCCGCGCTGGGCTTTCAGGCCGTACGCGTCCCGTTGTTCTGGGCCGATTTCCAGCCCGCGGTGGACCGTATCGATGCGCGTGCCTTCGATCGGTTTGAACGCTTTCTCACGCTGGCCCAGGAAGAGGGTTTGCAGGTGACCGGCGGGCTGTGGACAGGTATCTGGGATGGGGCGCTGTGGTGGCCCGACTGGGGTGTGACTCCGGCTCCGCTGCCGCCGCACTGGCCCTTGCTGGTCAACAACACCTGGGTGCGGTGGGGACGGATCCGGCATCCTTTCACCGATGAGCGCATGCTGGGAGCGCGGCAGCTTCTGGTAGACGAATTGGTTGCGCACTTTCGGAGTCATCCCGCTCTGAGTGGCTGGGAGCCTTTGCCGGGGTTCGGGAGGCTGGCCGCAGCGACGGAACGACAGGCGATTGTCGACTGGCTGGGCAGTACCAACGAGGTTTTGCAAGCGGCGGCAGCCGAATGTCCGTGCACCTATCTGCTGGCCATCGACGCGCTGGAGACTGCCTCGGGCATCTGGCCCGATGAGGTGGTGGCCGCGGGTGGTGAGCCCAGTCTGAGCATAGCTACTTTTGCCAGCGATCGCCGCCGCCTACCGCTCAACTCCCGCTGGATTGCCTTCGCCCTGGACCTGACGCGTGCCCTGGCCGGCCGGCCGGTGTCTCTGCATCTGGCCGGGCTGCCCACTGCGGCTGCGGGTGAGCGCTCGGAAGCACGAGACGGGGTATACTATGCCAATGAAGAGGAGGCCGCGGCCCATCTGGCCGAAGTGATTGCCATTGCCCGACAACGAGGATGTCCGGCATTGTGGTTATGGCGCTGGGCCGATATCCCGGAAGAGCGCTGGAATCAACCACCCTACGATCGTCCCAACTGGCGGCGGCATACGGGTCTACTGCGGGCCGACGGAAGTGAGAAGAAACTCGTCGAGGCGCTGCAACAGCCCCTGCCCGAAGTCAGGTATCCGGAACTGAGCGTCGACACAGAAGCTTATCGCGCCGATCCTCCCGCGCGCTTTCAGGAACTCTGGTACGAGTTCCAGGAAATGGCCGGGGGATGACCGTTTTCGCTACAGCAGTACGCCATGACGTCAGGGATCATCGCAGCGGGACATCCGCAAACGGCGCAGGCAGGCGCCGAGATCTTGCGAGCAGGCGGTAACGCCGTCGATGCCGCGGTGGCGGCGACTTTTGCCAGTTTTGTGGCCGAACCGACGCTGGTAACGCCCGGGGGCGGCGGGCATGCCTTGGTCTATCGCCGCCGCGACGGTCATGCCTGGCTGTATGATTTTTTCTGCAATACGCCCGGCCTGGGGTGCGCAAAGCCTTCTTCTGAGGTCGACTTTTTTCCGGTGTCTGTGGATTTCGGACCGACGCATCAGATCTTCCACATCGGCCGCGGTAGTGTGGCCGTACCGGGAAATATCGCCGGGTTGTGCCGGTTGCAGAAGGATAAGGGCCGCCTGCCGCTGGCAGAGGTGCTGCAGCCTGCCATCACGCTGGCGCGAAGGGGAGTGGCCTTGGGGGATTTTTGCGCCTATGTCGCTCATCTGCTACACCCGATCTTTAACAACGAGCCCGAGTTGGCGACGTTGATGGGCGCGCCCGATCTCTACGGTAACCCGCACTTCGAGTACCAGAATCCGGCCCTGGCAGATCTGCTGGAGGCGCTGGGTCGGGAGGGAGCGGATCTGGTCTATCGGGGCGATGTTGCCAGGAGTATCGTGGCGGACCAGGAAGCGCACGGCGGTTTGCTGACGAGGCACGACTTGGAGAACTACCGGGTGATCGTACGAGAACCGCTGCGGCTGACGTACCGGGGTATGGAGCTGTATACGAATCCGCCGCCTTCACGCGGTGGCGCGCTCATCGCGTTTTCGCTTGCCCTGCTGGAACCGTATGAGGTGCCGAGTCTCGCTCACGGCAGCACAGGGCATGTTGTGTTGCTGGCTGAAGTGATGCGACAAACGAATCTCGCCCGACCGACTTTTGAAAGCTCCGGAGATGTGGAGCTGTTCTTTGCGCGGGACCATGTCGAGTATCACCGCCAGGATCTGGCCCGGAGGCTGGCGCGCCCCGGGCATGCAGCTCCCACCGACCTATCCCTCGGCCCCGGACATCATAATACGAGTCATGTCAGTGTGCTGGATGGCAACGGCAATATCGTGTCACTGACAACAACGGCAGGGGAGACTCCGGGCTATGTGCTGGCAGACTACGGTCTGGTGTTGAACAATATCATGGGGGAAGAGGATCTGCATCCGCATGGGTTCCACCGCGGCAGGCCGGGCGAACGGATCGGTTCTATGATGGCGCCGACGGTGGTGCTGCGCGACGGCGAGCCGGTGTTGGCCGTGGGCTCGGGTGGGTCCAACCGCATCCGCACGGCGATTCTGCAGGTGATCCTCAACTTCACGGATTTCGGTTTCGATCTGCAACGGGCGGTCTCGGCGCCCCGTATTCATTTCGAGGGGGGCACTCTACAGATCGAGGCCGGCGGCCGGCCTGAGACGGTGGCACAGTTGGAACGTTGGGGATATGAATTGGTACAATGGCCCGATCTGCATATGTTCTTCGGCGGTGCCCACAGTGTGGGGCGCGGAGCCGACGGCGGTTTTCAAGGAGCAGGTGATCCACGCCGCAACGGCGCCGTGGTGGGCGTGGACTGAAGTTATTGTAGTTCATACACAACGCATATGCGAATGGGGCCGGGGATTACCGCAATTGTCCGGCAGGGGTGTAGAATGGCATTGTATTTCGTGGTTGATTCAACTACGTTGTGGAGGCAAGTATGCCCGAGTCACCTAATCCCATGCAGTTGCAACAGGCATCCGAACGCTTTCGGCACGCCCATTTCCAGGCGATGCTGGAAGACTGGCGCGCCCGTATCCGGGGACGTCGCTCGGACCTGCTCAGCTACGAAGAGGTGCGATCGATCCTGGAAGGTCGGGAAAGCTCAGGATTGCCCGAGCTCAAGGAAGTGCCTCTGGAGAAGATCGTGGGCAGTGTGGGCAGGTATCGCGATTTTACGCAGGCCTTTTTGCCCCGCAATGAGGCCCTGTACGACCGCTGGCGACAGGTGGACGCGGCGATGAACTCGCTGAGCGGCACGCCGCCGGTGGAACTATATCAGGTCGGGGAGTTGTATTTTGTACGGGACGGCAACCACCGGGTGTCGGTGGCCCGCGCACGGGGCGACAAGGTCATCGAAGCGTATGTGACACGCGTGCAGGTGCCCTTTCCGGTGGAAGCCGACAATGTGGATGAGCTGAATGATTGGTTGATCCGCGCCGGCGAGGAGCTGCTCATGCGACGAACACGGCTGCGCGAATACTATCCGGATGCAGATCTGACATTGACGGAACCGGGGCGCTATCGCCAGATCGATGAGCAGATCCGCGTGCATCGCTGGTATCTGGGTGAGAATCTGGGCCGGGAGGTGTCGTACGAAGAGGCAGTGAAGAGCTGGTACGAGAATGTGTATCTGCCCCTGGCCAGGGAGATCGAAGAAAGCGGAATTCTCAAAGAGTTTCCCAACCGAACGGTGACGGATTTGTACCTGTGGATCTGTCACCACCGCGAGGAGCTGCGAGAACGCTTCGATGTCTCGCTGACGGAAAAAGCAGCGGTGTCGACGTTCGCCAGTGTGTACAGCGATAAGCCGCTGGGCAAGGTGTGGAAGGGCGCGCGGCTGGCCGTGACACGGTTGACCGCCGGGGAGAATGTCATCATCGGGCTGCCGGAAGAAGAGGAGAAGCAGGAAGGGTCCGCGGATAAGGGGTAAACGCGGCCGCTGCAGCCGCGGAGGGCCGGCGCCCGCACGGGCAGGATGCCCGGTTGTTCGCTGTATGGGAGCTTGTAGTGCCGGCCATGCTGGCCGCGCCGTCGGGCATCCTGCCCGTCCCCCGCACCTGCGCGCGAACAGCCAAGATGTGTTTGCGACACCGGAGGGGCGCAGGTGCGGGGGGCCGCCGACGGAGTCGGCGGCGCGGGCGCCGGCCCGAACACCGGGGTCGCAAAAAACCACCAAAATTACGTAGATATACGTATTGCATTCCCCCTGTATCCCCACTATACTGGGTAACGTGAGCTGGTACTTGAGAGGTCCTACAGCGAGAGAGGATCTCCTAGCGAGAGAGATGAGAGGGTGCCAGTTCGTGTGGTCGCAACGGTGTGTTGCAGTATTGTGACAAGGGGGCGAGGTCGTGGGAAAACCTCGCCCCCTACATCATTCCCTATGCGGCCGTCAGCACCGCCTGGGCCGCGGCCAGCCCCACCCCTGGCTCCACCGCGTAGCCGACCGCTCGTAGCCCGGCTTCCACCGCGGCTACGGCTGCCAGCGCATCATTGGCATTCACCGCGCCCATATGCCCGATGCGGAAATACTCCGTCTTGATCTTGGGATGCAGGCCTCCGGCCAGAATCGCGCCTGCTTTGCGCACCTCCTTGAGAAAACTCGCGTCCACGCCTGGAGGATAGCGTGGACAGGTCAGCGTATGAGCCGCGTGTCGCATATCGGTCGGCACCTGCTCCAGCCCCAGTGCCGAGATACCTGCCTTTACCGCGTCGCTGATCCGGCGGTGGCGCGCAAACACCTGCTCCATACCTTCATCCAGAATCTGTTTCAAGCTCACGGCCAGCGCTTCAACCAGATTCACCGCCGGTGTCGCGAAATAGGCCGCTCGCAGACCTTCGTACGCCTCCATGATCGGCAGCCACGGTCCCCAGTCACCGTAATAGCTGCCCACGGCCGTGCGGCGGCCCCGCCACTTGGCCAGCGCCTCGGGCGACACTACCAACAGTGCAAGGCCGGGAGGTGTGCCGATGGCCTTCTGCGAGGCCGTCAGATACACATCCACCCCCCATTCTGCCTGGCGCATCTCCTCTCCTGCCGTCGCGCATACCCCATCTACCACCACCAGCGTCCCTGCTTCCTTGGCTACCTTGGCCACCCCTTCCACATCTACCAGCACCCCCGTCGACGTATCCACATGCGTCACGGTGACCAACTCGTAGTTCCGGCTGTTCAGGCGTTCGGCCACCTGCTCGGGCGTGATGGTGTCCCCGGGCGCGGCGCTGAGAAGATCGACCCGCCCTCCGTAGCGTCGGCAGATATCGGCCATCCGCTCGCTGAAATACCCCGTATCTACCACCAGCACGCCATCCCCTTCTTCCACCAGATTGGCGATGGCCGAATCCATGGCCAGTGTACCTGAGCCCGCCAGAATAAACGGCTGATAATCGTCGCCTGCCAGAAACACTTTACGCAGGTCCCGCAATGCCTGCCCGAAGACTGCGACGAAATCCGGATCGACATGGCTTTTCGTTGGCTGTCCCATCGCCGCCATGACCTCATCGGTAAACTCGATGGGACCGGGAATCATCAATCGCGGACGAATCATGATCAAGCTCCTTGAGCAAAAGGCGGAAAAACAGTCGATACCGCCGCCGCGGCCTCCATATTATGCTTCGTCTGAGGCATCGGCCACAAGCTCGTAGACAAAGTGGATATACGTCTCGATGCCGCGATAGAAATTGGGCAGGTGAAACTTCTCATCCGGAGCGTGTTGCCGATCATCGGTCAGCCCAAATCCCAACATCAAGCTATCCACGCCCAGCATCTCCTGCACCATGCTGACCACAGGCACCGTATAGCCCAGCCGGGTGAGGACGGGTTTGCGGCCCCACACATACTGCAGCGCGCGCATCGCGGCGGCCACAGGCGCCGAGTCTCTCTCCACAATCACCGGGCGAGCAGAACCCAGCCTTTCCAGCTCCCACGTCACCGTGTCCGGCGCCCTCTCCTGCAAATAGGCGCGCAGACTCTCCTCCACCCGTTCCGCGGTCTGATCGGCCACCAGCCGCATCGACACCTTGGCCATCGCCCGTGCCGGCAGCACCGTCTTCATCCCCTCGCCCACAAAGCCACTGGCAAAGCCGCATACATCGAGAGTTGGTCTGGCCACAGCACGCTCGATGGTGGAATAACCTGCTTCGCCAAACAGAGCAGGCGCACCGGTCGTCTTCAGCCACCACGCATCATCGAGCGGCACGGCAGCCAGCTCCGCGCGTTCCTCCACGCTTAGCGGCCGCACATCATCATAGAACCCGGGTAACGTGATACGCCCGGACTCATCCCGCATGTCTGCCAGCAACCTCGCCAGCACCAGCGCGGGATTATCCACCACCCCACCGAAGCCCCCGGAATGCAGATCTTGCGCCGCTGCCTGCACGCGGATTTCGAAGTACGCCAGACCTCGCAGCCCGTAGACGATGGAAGGCAGGTCCGGTGCCAGAATAGCCGAGTCGCCGTTCACACAGACATCGCATGCCAATAGATCTTTGTGCCGGGCCATAAACGCGGCCAGGTGAGGCGAACCCAACTCCTCCTCCCCTTCCAGCATCACCTTCAGATTCACGGGCAGACCGGATGTCTGCGTCATCGCCTCCACCGCCTCCAGAAAAGCACACACCTGCCCCTTCATGTCGGACGCACCGCGTGCAAGGATATCGTCACCCCTGATCACAGGTTCAAAGGGTTCGTTCGTCCACAACTCCAATGGATCGGCAGGCTGCACATCGTAGTGGCCATAGTACAGCACCGTGGGTGCCTCACTGCCCGCGTGCAGCCACTGACCAAAGACAATGGGATGCCCCTCGGTGGGCATGATCTCAACAGCCTCGAGCCCGATCTCCTCCAGCCGTTGTTGCAGCCAGCCAGCAGCCTCCAGCATCCTGGGCTTGTGATCCGAAAAAGTCGAGATGGAGGGAATACGCAGCAGATCCTGCAGACGCTCGAGCGCGGCCTGGCGCTGCGAGCGCGCGCGGAGGAGAGCAGATTCGCGAGCGTTCATAGGACACATCCTTGTTGAAATCAGCGAAGGCGCGGATCCAGCGCATCGCGCAGTCCGTCGCCCAGAAGATTGAAACCCAGCACGGCTAGAAAGATAGCCAGACCGGGAAAAGTGGCCATATACGACGCACTGAAGATATATTGTCGACCCTCCCCCAACATCGCACCCCACTCGGCCGTCGGTGGCTGGACCCCCAGCCCCAGAAAACCGAGGCCGGCAGCCACGAGAATGGCACTGCCCAGGGTCAGCGTTGCCTGCACAATCACCGGTGACATGGCGTTGGGTAAAACGTGCCGATAGAGGATCACGAACTGCGGTACGCCTACCGATCGCGCCGCTTCTACATACGTTTCCTCGCGGATG
The DNA here is from genome assembly GCA_003694905.1 of Caldilineae bacterium. GTDB lineage: Bacteria > Chloroflexota > Anaerolineae > J102 > J102 > J102. The sequence continues at coordinate 492 of RFJM01000122.1, read as the reverse complement.
CTGAGGACCGAGCCGCGCACCAGCCGGATGAAAGAGGGAATCGCGGCCACACCCACGGCCACGATCACATTTCTCAGCCCCACCCCCAGGACCGCCACCAGCGACAGGGCCAGCAGGATGCTGGGGAAAGCCAACAGCGCGTCGGCAATGCGCTGGATGACCATATCCACCTTGCCGCCGTAGAAACCGGAGATCGCTCCCAGCGGGAGACCTGCTCCCAGGCCGATGGCCACGGCCAGGAAACCGATGACCAGCGACAGCCTGCCCCCATACAGAAGCCTGGCCAGCATGTCCCGGCCCAGGTGATCGGTCCCCAACGGATGGGCCCCGTTAGGCGCGATCAGAGCCTCGCGTAGGTTCATCTTCACCGGGTCGTAGGGTGTCAGCAGGGGGGCCAGCACGGCCGCCGCAACCAGCAGCACCAACACCGTCAGTCCGACCATGCCCGGCACCTGCTGCCGAAAACGGCGCCAGGCGTCGTGCCTCAAGCTT
>RFJM01000121.1 GCA_003694905.1 Caldilineae bacterium | reverse complement strand
GGCCAGCTGCTCGACCAGCCGCGGCGGCCAGTCGGGTGCGGCCGCAGTGACGATGATGCCGTCGTAGGGCGCGTGCTCCGGCCAACCCTCCCAGCCATCGCCGACCCGCAGGTGTACATTCTGATAGCCGAGCTCCCGCAGCGTACGGGCGGCCCGTTGAGACAGTTCGGGAATGACTTCCACCGAGTAGACCTCGGCGGCCAGCTCGGCCAGGATGGCCGTTTGGTAGCCGCTGCCGGTGCCGATCTCCAGCACCTTGGACTGCGGGGTCAGGCCCAGCAGCTCGGTCATGAGCGCCACGACATAAGGCTGCGAGATAGTCTGCCCGTAGCCAATGGAGAGTGGTCGATCGTGGTACGCGTACTCGCGGTACTCGCGGGGCACAAAACGATGGCGAGGGACGCGTTCGATCGCGGCCAGTACATCCTTGTCCAGGATGTCAGTCCAGTGAGGGGGCCAACTCGGCATTGGACGGTTGGATAGCAGGAAGCTGGAGTAGGCTAGCCATGTTGGGCCGTTGCAAGGCCTGCCATACGCGGTCCGCGAGGGCGGCTTCTCCCTCCGCCGAGAGATGTACGCCATCGTCGGCCCACGCAGAGATCCCTTTGAACGGGTGGCTGACCTCGATCAGGGGAACATTGGCCGAACGCGCCAGACTGCGCACGGCGGCGTTGTAGCGGGACCAATCCGCGAATTCCTCTACCCGCTCCGGCGGCGGGGCTACAGGCGTAAGGGTGATGAGCACCGTGGCCGCGGGCAGACGGCGACCGGCCTCGATGAGCCAGCGAAGCACACCTTCGAACAGGGGCAGCGGTGTGCGCGGGCCCTCCGCCGCGCGCTCGGAGGTGTAATCCACGCGAGGGAGGGGCGAGATGCGATTGACGATGCCGCGCAGAACATAGCTCTTGCCCCACCAGCTCAGTTCGTTTCGTTTGAAAGCAGCCTGGCGGCGGGTGTCGGCAGCCCGGTACACGCGGCGGCAATCATTGAGCCCCAGAGCCAGAATGAGTAACTGGGGGCGATAGGCCTGCACATGAGGCCCGAATCGGGTATAGGCATCGACGACTGTGTTGCCCGAGACGCCCGCGTTGATCACCTGCCAGTGCCGGTCGGGATAGCTTTGCTGCAAGCGGCGGGCCAGCCGGGCGGGCCAGGTGTCGGCCTCGTCCAGATCCGGCCCGAAAGCAATGGAGTCGCCCAGGACAACGATCCGGAAAGCTTTGGGATCGGGCGGGGGCATGGGCCGGGTACGCCAGCCGCCATGGTCTCGCAGGCCGCGGCGGCGCAGGATGAGTTCCAGAACCAGGAAGAGGAGAAGGGTTATTAGGAGAAGCAGGACTATAAGCATAGTGCTCCAATCGAGGGACAGGGTGCCTGCGCCAAAGGGGAGACAGGCATGAGGCGCGTCTCAATTGTAACACGATCCCGAAGTTGACCCCAGTGTGTCAGGCGCCGGGGAGTGCGTTTCAGAATAGAGGCAGTCGGCCGCTAGACTGGTAAGGGTCCCTCCTGCAAGGGGGCGGTGGCGGTTGGATATGGCCGCACTTTTTCTGCCGTCCGCCCGCCGCAAGTTGAAACGCACCCCTGTACTACAGGTATTTTTCTCGGCGGTGCATTCCTGTGTTATACTTCCTCGGTTGCGATGTCCGCGCGGACACCAACACCAAATCCTTATGGACAGACGAACTCGTATGACCGATCTTAAGATTACCCAACAAGAACTCGAAAACCGACAACTCCGTATTACCGTAGAAGTGCCGCAACAGCGCGTGGAGCGAGAAATGCGGAAACTGGCTCGCGACCTGGCGCGACGTTACCGCTTTCCGGGCTTCCGTCCGGGAAAGGCTCCCTATCACGTGGTGGTCGCGCGCGTTGGCCGCGAGGAGATGCTCGACCAGATTGTCGAGGGCATGGCACAAGACATCTACCAGGAGATGCTGAAGACCCTGGATCTGGAGCCACCTACACCCGGAAGCCTGCTCGACGTTACCAGAGATCCTCTGGTCTATGAATTTGAGGTCCCCCTGCCTCCACGTATCGAACTGGGTGACTACCGCAGTATCCGCGTTCCGGTCGAACTTCCCAAGGAAGAAGACATTCAGCAATTGGTTGACGAGCAACTGGAAACCATGCGCGAGAGGCATAGGTCCTGGCAGACCGTGGAGGAACCGGTCGGGTATGGCGATCTGGTCAACCTGTCCATCAAAGTCACCATCGATGACGAGGTCGTGTTGGAAAACGACGATTGGGACTTCATGCCGTCGGAGGATGAATATACCCTGGCGCCTGAGTTCGACAGCAATATTGTAGGTCTGAAAGCGGGTGACAAGAAAACCTTTGCGGTCCACTTCGACGAGAAAAGCAATGCTGCCTGGCGCGGCAAGGATGGTGTCGTAGAGGTGTCCATCTCTGAAGTGCAGCGGCAAGTGCTGCCTGAACTAGACGACGACTTCGCCCTGATGGTGAGTGATGCCGATTCGTTGGAGGAGCTGCGAGAGCAACTGGCCGGCCAGCAGAAAGCGCTTTCGCAAGCAGAAGCCGAAGAAAATTTCGAAAGGGAGCTGTGGGAGCGGGTGTTCGAGATCGCCCACTTCGAGTTCCCCGACAGCGTCGTCGATGAAGAACTGGAGATGCTTCTGCGCCAGCAAGAGGAACGCATCAAGAATTATGGTATCGAGTCGTTGAGCGAGTTCCTGCGATTACAGAACAAGAGCGAGGAAGAATTTCGTGCCGAACTGAGGCCCAGCGCCGAAGAGCGCATCAAACAGAAATTGGTGCTGGACGAAATCGCACGCCGCGAAGGGCTGCAGGTCCCGGAGAGTGAGGTACAGGAAACACTTGATGCGGTGGCCAAGGACATGGACGTAGACGATACCCGCAAGGTAGATTGGAACGCGGCTCGGGAGTCCCTTGTCGCGCACCTGAAGCGAGGTAAGGCCCTGGAGCTCTTGTATGCCATCGCGCGAGGCGAGGAGGTGCCGGCTCCAGGCGAACATGATGACCAGGCAACCGAGACATCCGAGCCTCAGGCTGAAGCCATGCCCGCAGAGGCGGCTCACGAGAATCTTGGCGAAGCTTGACACGTCATAGATAATTGATAGTGAGGTCGTGCTCCCTGCTAGACCTCCAGCGAAGCCTTGTGACAGCTCGCTTGAGGTGTCCTCGTGGACTACCCCGGTCGTCTCAACCCTATATCTCTCTTATCCAATACCCTCGAAATCCGATATGTCAAACCTTCACCCCAGTTCCCTCATCCCCATGGTTATTGAGCAGACAGGCCGTGGCGAACGCGCCATGGATATCTACTCCCTGCTGCTCAAAGAACGCATCATCTTCCTGGGTACACCGATCACCGACCAGGTTGCCAATACCATCATCGCCCAGCTCCTGTTCCTTAATCATGAGGACCCCGAGCGCGACATTCAGCTCTACATCAACTCACCCGGCGGCCTGGTCTACGCCGGACTGGCCATCTATGATACCATGCAGATGATCCAGGCGCCGGTGTCTACCTGGGCTGTTGGCGTCACGGCCAGCATGGCCACCATCTTGCTGGCGGCTGGCGCCAAGGGCAAACGCTACGCCCTGCCCCATGCCACCATCCACATGCATCCCGCAGGGGGTGGCGCCCAGGGCTACACGCCCGATGTCCGCATCCAGGTCAGAGAGCTGGAACGCCTGCAGAACGCCAACTTCTACCTCCTGTCCAAACACACCGGCCAGCCCATCGAACAGATCGAGAAAGACTTTGACCGTGATCGCTACATGCATGCCCAGGAAGCCGTGGAATACGGTCTGGTCGATCACATCTTCGGTGACCCGGATCCGGTGATGATCAGAAAGGACGAAGACTAACCCTTTGAGCATCCAGGCGGTCGAGCCATGAAATCCCCACACGTCTGTGCCTTTTGCCAGAAATCCCAGGATGAGGTCTACAAACTCATCGCAGGACCCGACGGCATCAATATCTGCGACGAGTGCGTGGCCCTGTGTGTCGAGATCCTCGACGAAGAAAGTCGTCGGGAGGACTTCTCGACCGCGTCCCCGCTCTCGTTCGAGAGCATTCCCTCCCCGCGCGAGATCGTGCGACAACTGGACGACTATGTGGTGGGGCAGGAGCGGGCCAAGAAGGTGCTCTCCGTCGCGGTCTACAATCACTACAAGCGCATCACCTCGGAAGATGATAACGAGGACGTCGAACTCCAGAAGAGCAACATCCTTCTCCTGGGGCCCACGGGCTGTGGCAAGACCTTGCTGGCGCAGACACTGGCTCGCATTCTGGATGTGCCATTCACCATCGCCGACGCCACCAGCCTGACCGAAGCGGGCTACGTGGGCGAAGATGTGGAAAACGTCCTGGTTCGGCTGCTCCAGGTCGCGGACTGGGATGTGGCCCGGGCCGAACGCGGCATCGTCTACATCGACGAGATCGACAAGATCGCACGCAAGTCGGGTGACAACCCCTCCATCACCCGCGATGTCTCGGGCGAAGGCGTGCAGCAGGCCTTGCTCAAGATCATCGAAGGCACCGTGGCCAACATCCCGCCTCAAGGCGGTCGCAAGCATCCGCAACAGGAGTTCATCCAGCTGGATACCAACAATATCCTCTTTATCTGCGGCGGCGCCTTCGACGGTGTGGAAGAGGTGGTCGCCAGGCGTGTCGGCGCCAAAGGAGCCATCGGCTTCAGCCAGACGGCCATGACCCCCAAAGCATTGGAACAGCGGCGCAGCGAACTGCTGGCGCAGGTGACAGCAGAGGACCTGCTGCATTTCGGCCTCATCCCCGAGTTCGTGGGACGTCTTCCCGTCATCGTCAGCGTGGAGCCTCTGGACAAACAGGCCCTGATCGACATCCTTGTGCGCCCGAAAAACGCCGTAGTACGACAGTTCCAGCGTCTACTGGCCATCGATGGTGTCGAAGTGCAGTTTACCGACGAGGCGCTGGAAGCTGTGGCCGTCGAGGCAATGCGCCATAATACCGGCGCCCGCGGTTTGCGCACCATCGTCGAGCGCACGCTGCTCGATGTTATGTATGAGATTCCGGGCCGGGAGGATGTCGCCAAGTGCATCATCAATGCCGACAACATCCGCCAGGGCACACGTCCCTTGCTTCTGAATGCGCAGGGCATGCCCGTGCGCTGGTCGGACGACCAACTGGCGGAGAGCGCCTGAACCGCGAGCTTCCGCCATGCCGCCTGAGCTGAAACCCCGGTTCAACGTCTGGCTCGAGGTGGACGAAAAGGTCGCGCTCAGTCGCTGGCGGGTGCAATTGTTGGAGGCGGTAGCACGGACAGGCTCCATCTCGGCTGCAGCCGAGTCTATGGACATTCAATATCGCCTGGCCTGGAAACGTATCCGCGAGATGGAGGAGCGGCTTGGCCTCAACCTCGTCACCTCCACCGTCGGTGGGAAAGGAGGCGGAGGCACCACCCTGACACCGGCAGCCGAGAAACTCGTCGCACGCTTTAACCGCATGGTCGCGGCCATCGAACGTTGCGTCGGTGCCGAGGCCGACAGCTACATCAAACACATCTGGGACGACCTATGAAGCATCGCATCCCTCCTACTCGTTCCGGCCGCCTGGACGGCGCCTTTTTTTTCCACGGCGCTATGTCCTTGCGACACATCGTCATTCTCTCGTTTCTCTTGTTCGCGGTCGCGGCCTGCCTGCCGCCGGTGGGCGTGGAACAACCCCCGGCTGCCGGCACCCGTGACGAGCTCGTTCTGGCCACCACCACCAGTACCTACGATTCCGGCCTGCTCGACTACATCCTCCCGGACTTCGAGCGCAAGACCGGTATCCGCGTGCGGGTGATCGCGGTAGGCACAGGTCAGGCCCTGGCCCTGGGCAAGGCCGGTGACGCCGACGTCCTGCTCGTCCATGCCCGTGAGCGCGAAGAACAATTCGTGGCCGAGGGCTATGCCCCTTCCCGCCATGATGTGATGTACAACGACTTCGTCATCGTGGGTCCTGCCGAAGACCCTGCCGGCATCCGGGGTATGACCTCGGCGGCCGAGGCCTTCAAGAGGATCGCCCAAGCGCAAGCACTGTTTGTCTCTCGGGGTGATGATTCCGGCACTTACATCAAGGAGCAAAAGATCTGGCAGGAAGCCGGGATCACGCCTCAGGGTGACTGGTACGAAAGCGCAGGACAGGGCATGGGCGCGGTACTCAATATGGCCAATGAACAGCAGGCCTACACCTTGAGCGATCGCTCTACCTTTCTTGCCCGCCAGCGCGAAGGGTTGGATCTTGAGATCCTGGTCGAGGGGGATCCCGTGCTCTTCAACCAATACGGTGTTCTGCCCGTGACTCCCGACAAGGAACACGACATCAACTACGGAGCGGCCATCGCCTTTGTCAACTGGATCACGAGTCCCGAGACCCAGGAACTGATCGCCTCTTACGGCATCGAACAATTCGGGAGTCAGCTATTCTTCCCCAATGCCCGCGGCAATCAGGCCGGAGACTGAGTCACGCCCCCCCGGCGGGTGTCCGGACGAAACCCGGCCCTCGTCTCTTTCCCTTTTCCCTCTCTAACCCCGTTTCCACCTGCGAGGATCAACCCATGCCGGTCGAATCTCCTTATCCCCTGGTCAGCATCGATCACGCACTGAATACTATTCTGGCCCACAGCCCTTTGCTGGACGAAGAGACCGTTCCCCTGGAGGAAGCATTGGGCCGTGTGCTCTGCCAAGACGTTGTAGCCGCGATGCCGGTGCCCCCCTTTCCCGCTTCGGCCAAGGACGGCTACGCCATCATCGCCGATGACCCCTCGCCTGTACGCAAGCTGGTAGGGGAGCAGACCGCCGGCCGGGTGGGCGACCTGCGCGTGGTGCCGGGTACGGCGGTGCAGATCATGACCGGTGCCGCCATCCCCGAGGGTGCCGACGCGGTCGTGATGATCGAGTACACCAGCCGCCGTGACGACGAGGTGATCATCGAGCAAAAGGTACCGGTGGGGAATGAGATCCGGCCTGTGGGCCAGGATATCGAGCAAGGCCAGAAGGTGCTGGATCGGGGCACCACCCTGGGGCCCGCGGAGATCGGCCTGCTGGCGGCGGTAGGTCTGGACAGGGCGCCGGTCTATCGTCAGCCGCGTGTTGCCCTCTTTTCCACAGGCGACGAATTGTGCGAGCCCGGCCAGCCTCTGGCACCCGGCCAGATCTACGACTCCAACCGTTTTAGCCTGGCCGCGGCTGTAACCCAGTCCGGCGGCATACCCCATACCATTGGGGTGGTCGATGACACACCCCAGGCTCTGGAACAGGCCCTGGCCGAAGCGCTGGAGGTCGGGGACGTGGTGCTCACATCGGGCGGTGTCAGTATGGGCAAGCTGGATCTGCTTAAGCCGCTGCTTGAAGCCCATGGCCGCGTGCATTTCGGTCGCGTGGTGATGAAACCGGGCAAACCTGTCACCTTTGCGACGGTAGGAGAAACACCCGTGTTCGCGTTGCCGGGCTTCCCCGTCTCGGCGCTGGTCTCTTTCGAACTGTTTGTGCGGCCGGCTCTGCGCCATATGCAGGGCGATCCTGCCTGGCGACGCCCGCGGCTGCATGTGAAGCTGGCCCATGCCCTGCACCACGATGCTCATCGCACCGAGTATCAGCGCGCGGCCATCGAGGTCAGGGAAGGGGAGTTCTATGCCCGTACCACAGGGTACCAGGGCTCAGGTCGCCTGCTGTCAATGGTAGGCGCGCATGCTCTGCTGGAGCTACCGCCGGGAGATGACTATCTGCCGGCCGGGGCCACCGTCACCGCCATTCTGCTGCAGCCCATCGGCACGCTTTGAACCGTGGACACCATCTTTCGCGGCTTTGTCGAAGCTTTGCGTCTCATCGTCGAGCTAGACCGCTCCCTGGTCGAGATCGTGGGGCTTTCCCTGCAGGTCAGCGGCCTGGCGCTGGGGCTGAGCGTGCTGCTGGGGGTGCCGCTGGGAGTCTGGCTGGGTATGCGCCGCTTTCGCGGCCAGCGTCTGGCGGTGGCGACCATCTATACGGGGATGGGACTACCGCCGGTGGTGGTGGGGCTGGTCGTGTACCTGCTGTTGTCGCGGCAGGGACCCTTGGGCCAGTTGGGCTGGCTCTTTACCCCGAGGGCCATGGTGCTTACCCAAACCATCCTCTCGCTGCCGCTGGTGGCGGGCTTTACGATGACGGCCATCAATTCGGTGCCGCCCGGCTTGATCCTGCAGCTCCGTTCTCTTGGCGCCACCCCTACGCAGGTCACACTCACCCTGCTGTACGAGGCGCGCGCCGGTGTGCTGGCCGCGGTGGTGGCCGGGTTCGGTGCCATCATTTCCGAGGTCGGCTCGGTGATGATCGTGGGCGGGAATATCGCCGGCAAGACACGCGTGCTTACCACCGCCATCGTCCTGGAAACGCGCAAGGGCAACTTTGACCTGGCCATCGCCCTGGGGCTTATCCTCCTCGGACTCACTTTCACAGCCAACTGGATGTTGCTGCATCTGCAAGGACGTTTCGAGAGCACGCGTTGAGTCCCGGTCCCTCTCGGTTCATGATTCAGGCTCGTTGACCGACCCGATGTCCGATTCCCCTCTTCTCCTGCTGCAAGACGTGCGCCATCGCTACGGCGAACGCGTTGTGCTCAATGTTCCTCGTCTTTCCGTATATGCCGGTGAACTGCTGGCCCTGGTGGGACCCAGTGGCGCGGGAAAGAGCACCCTTCTACGGTTGCTGAATTTTCTAGAAGCGCCGACGGAAGGTCAGGTCTGCTTCCACGGCCGGCCCTACACGCCGGCCACCATCCCCCTGGCCGTGCGCCGCAGGATCACCACGGTGTTTCAGCATCCGCTGTTGCTCGATATGTCGGTGCGCCGCAACGTGTCGTATGGGTTGCGGCTGCGAGGGCAAAAGGACGGCCGGGAGCAGACCGAGCAGGCCCTGGAAGCGGTTGGGTTGCAGGCACTGGCCGATGCTGCGGCACGTACGCTTTCGGGCGGAGAGGCGCAGCGCGTGGCCCTGGCGCGAGCACTGGTGTTGCAGCCCGAGGTGCTGCTTCTGGATGAACCCACCGCCAATCTCGATCCTGCCAATGTCCGTGTTATCGAGGAGATCGTAACGGCGGCCATTCGCGAGCGCCGGATGACCATTGTACTGGTGACACACAATGTCTGGCAGGCACGGCGACTGGCCCACCGCGTCGCCTTTCTTTTCGAAGGCGAGCTTCTGGAAGTCGCGCCCACCGAGCGCTTTTTCGAGGCGCCGCAGAACCCCCGCACCGCAGCATTTCTCCGGGGAGAGTTGGTCTATTAAGATATGTCTCCCTTTCCCACCTGCTCCCTCTCCAATCATCGTGAGGTCGTCTATGAATCAGCTCTCTCATATCGATAGCCGTGGCCGGGCCAGCATGGTTGATGTTGGCGACAAGGCCGTCACCACGCGCACGGCCGTAGCCGCCGCGCGCATCACCATGAAGCCGGAGACCCTGGCAGCCATCCGCGCCGGTGACGTCAAGAAGGGGGATGTGCTGGGCACGGCGCGAGTGGCGGGTATTATGGCAGCCAAGAAAACGCACGAACTGATCCCGCTGTGCCATCCCCTGTTGCTGAGCCGGGTGGCCGTGGATTTCGAGTACATCGACAATGGGATCGATATCCGGGCCACGGTGCGCTGCCGGGGACAAACGGGGGTGGAGATGGAAGCGCTGACGGCCGCGACGGTGGCGGCCCTCACCATCTACGATATGGCCAAGGCGCTGGAAAAGACCATGCGCATCGAGCAGGTGCACCTGCTCTACAAGGAAGGAGGGAAGAGCGGGCAATTCACCGCCGAGGATTACCGGCCAGAAGTATCCGAGGAGCAAGAACGATGAAGATAACAATTCGACTGTTTGCCTCGCTGCGCGAGCAGTTCGGCACGACGAAACTGGAACGCGATTTCCCCGAGGGCACGACTGTGGCCGATGTGGTTGCCAGTCTACGCCGGGAAAGCAACGGAGGTCTATCGGACCGCCTGCATGTGGCGCTAAACCACCGTTATGCAGAGCCTGATGCTCCGCTACAGGAGGGTGATGAGGTGGCTGTCTTCCCACCGGTGAGCGGCGGTCAGGAGAAGAAACGCTTCTGGATCACCAGGGAGCCGCTGTCGTTGGACGAGATCGCGGCGCTGGTGACCGCACCCGAGCGGGGAGCCATCGTTGTCTTTTCGGGCACGGTGCGGGGCGTCACGGGCGATCTGGAGACAGACCATCTGGAATACGAGGCGTATGAGGAGATGGCGGCGGAAGTGCTGGCTCAGATCGGCGCCGAGGTGCAGCAGCGGTGGCCGCAGATCCTGGATGTGGCGATTGTGCACCGGGTGGGACGCCTGGAGGTATGCGAGTCGAGCGTATTGGTGGCAGTAGCGGCCGCGCATCGACAGGGTGTATTCGATGCCTGCGCCTATGCCATCGAGCGGCTCAAACAGATCGCGCCCATCTGGAAGAAGGAGGTGGGCCCCGAGGGTGATTTCTGGGTGGAGGGCCCCGGCGAGCACGGCCGTCCTCCGCTGGCCTGAACTACCGGCGCCGTGCGAACAATAGCGCCTGAGGGCAGCCCACGCCGGCCCCCGACGACTCAGGAACCGGTAGTATCACGCCCGCCTACGTGTCCGCGCCTGCCTCTGCGCCCGTCGTTGCAGTGATGATCCGCAAGATGTCCTGGCCATAGGTCTTCAGTTTCCAACCGCCCAGCAAACCGGTCGCCCGCAGGTCTTCGAGGGTGGTGGCGCCTGTCCGCGCCAGGGCCATGAGCACATGGTTGGTGAGCACGACATCGGGGTCGACCCCACGTTCCTCGGCAACCCGTGTGCGCCAGGCTCGCAGTGCCTCGTAACGGGCAGTCTCTTGCTCGTCGGGCCGCGAGCCGTTGTCTCGGCGCTGCGGGTAGACTGGGGGAGGAGCTTTCTGGCCCTGGCGGATGACTTGTAGGATCTTGCGGGCGACGTGGCCGGGTAGACGCCGCGAAATGCCCGGCAGACGTCGCAGCTCTTCCTCGCTGGCCGGCTGTTCTTGGGCCAGGGTGATGATGGTCTCGTTGCGCAGGATCTTAAAGGGAGGGACATCGCGTCGGCTGGCGGTGCTTTCACGCCATGCGAAGAGCGCATGAGCCACGGCCAATTGCCGGGGGTCCAGGTCGCGCACGCCGGGGAGCCGCCACACGCTGGGGGAGGGCTTCTCTTCCCAGCGGATCTGCGTGAGCTCTGCGAAGACTTCGCGGGCTTCCTCCCAACGGTTCTTTCTGCGCAAAGCCTCCTCCTGGTAGTCGCGCAGGCGCAGCAGATAGTGCGTGTCGAGCCGGGCGTAGTCGATCTGCTCGGGCGTCAGCGGCCGTTTGCCCCAGTTGGTCCGCTGCATTTTCTTGTTCAGTTCCACGCCGTAGAGCTTTTTCAGCAAGGAGGCCAGGCCCGGACGGGACCACCCCAAAATACGCGCGCCCCACAGCGTATCGAACACACGGCGGAAGGTAAACCCGAAGAAACGGTGCATCAGCAGGATATCGTTCTCGGCAGCATGCATCGTCACTTCGATGTCCGACTCCGCTACCAGCTCGCGCAGCGGCTCCAGTTCATCCAGCACCAGGGTGTCGATGAGGAAGTCGGAGGTATCGGTGGAGATCTGCACCAGACAGACCCGGTAGTGATAGGCGTAGAGGCTGTTGGACTCGGTGTCCAGCGCAAAACGGCCGGCCTCGCGCAACTCGGCTACGAGCAGGGCCAGTTCCTGGGGGGTGGTGATGAGGATGGGGGGAGGTAAAGACTTAGGGTTCATAGCCAGCGGCGATGTCTGAAATAGATCAGCATGGAAATGCTCACCAACAGCATGAGTGCCATAACGTAGAAGAAACTATAGGGGTGCTCGTCAAGGGGAAGATCGATGTTCATGCCGTAGATGCCCGAGATCAGGGTCAGGGGCAGCATGATAACCGAGATCACGGTGAGGATTCGCATGATCTCGTTGATGCGATAGGAGGTGACGCTGTCTGCAGTGGCACTCAGCCCCTCGATGACCTCGTGATATTCGTCGGCGATGTCGCCGGCCCGAGCGAAGGCGTCGGCCACATCGCCGAAGTAGACATCCAGGTCTTCTTGCAGATAGGGGCGCTCCTTGCGTTCCAGATTATGCAGTATGGAAAGCTGAGGACGCATGACCCGGCGCAGGGCGATGATGTCTCGGCGGAGCAGCGAGATTTCCTGGAGGATGTCTGGCATGTCCTGGGTAAACATGTTCTCTTCGATCCGGCTGATCTTGCCACCGATCTTGTTGAGCATGGGGAAAACATAATCTACCATGCGATCCAGGATGTTGTACAGCAGTCGGCCGGCGCCTTTACCCATCCAATACTGTCTTTCCTCGCTGCTCTCGCGGCAGGCCTGCCAGATCCGTTGCATGGGTTTGAGCGCGCCATCATGCACGGTGACGAAGAAGTTGGGGCCGATGAAGAAATCGACTTCGCTGGGTCGGGTCACTTTTCGGGCACTGTGGTAGCGGGGAAAATGCATGACGATGAACATGTAGTCATCGTATTCGTCGATCTTGGGACGCTCGATGGTGCTGAGACAGTCTTCCAGATCGAGGGGATGGAACCCGAACCGCTCTCGCAGGTACGCCATGTCTTCCGATGTGGGCGCGATACAGTTGACCCAGACCAGACGTCCATAGTTGATGACTTCGATGCTCATCGATGGTTACTCCGGGGCCCTGCTCGGGCAGGGATACACCTATTATGCCCTTGCGGTGTGGAGATGTCCAAGCCGGCGCCGAATCGTTCCCCATCTATCGCAGATTTTCACCTTGTCTGGGGGCTTGCTATAATGATTGCCAGAGCGTGTGGCCTCTGCACACGCTTATGATCATATCCAACCGGAGTCTGAACTTTATGCCTGCTGTCTATCCCTTCACAGCCATCGTCGATCAGGAACGCATGAAGCGTGCCCTCATCCTCAACGCCATCAATCCCCAAATCGGTGGCGTGCTCATTCGAGGGGAGAGGGGAACCGCCAAATCTACCACGGCCCGTGGACTGGCCGCGCTGCTGCCCGAGATCGAGGTGGTGGAAGGATGCGAGTTTGGCTGCGATCCCAACCAACCCGTCTTTCTCTGCACCAACTGTCAGGAGCGCCTGCAACGGGAAGGGGCGCTGCCGACAACCAAACGCCGTATTCGGTTTGTGGATTTGCCGGTAAGTGCCACCGAAGACCGCGTGGTGGGGACGCTGGATATCGAGAAGGCCATCAAGCAGGGAGAGCGACACTTCGAGCCCGGCGTGCTGGCAGCCGCCAACCGCGGCCTCCTGTATGTGGACGAAGTCAACCTGCTGGACGACCATGTGGTCGATCTGCTATTGGATTCGGCAGCCATGGGCGTCAACGTAGTCGAACGGGAGGGGATCAGCTTCCAGCATCCGGCGGCGTTCATCCTGGTAGGGACCATGAACCCAGAAGAGGGGGATCTGCGGCCTCAGCTCTTGGATCGCTTTGCCCACGCCGTAGACATCGAAGGCATTCTCGATGCCGATGCGCGCGTGGAGATCGTGCGACGGCGTCTGGCCTATGACCAGGACCCCGAGGGTTTCTACGCCCTCTGGGCAGAACAGGAACGCAAGCTCTCGGAGGAGATCGAGCGGGCGCGGCATCGCTTGCCCATGGTCAGCTACACCGAGCGCGACATTTATCTCATTGCACATCTGACCGCTTCCTTCAACGTCGACGGCCACCGTGCCGACATCGTTATCCTGAAGACAGCGCAGGCCAATGCTGCTTTTGAGGGAAGACTCGAGATCACCGAGCGGGATATCCTCGTGGGAGCCGAACTGGCCCTGCCCCATCGCCTCAAACGCCAGCCGTTCCAGGATGCCAGCCTGCAACCCCAGCAGTTAATGGAGCGCATGGAGCAAGCACAGCAGCAGGCCGACGCTCAACAGGCGCAGCGTGCGGCCGAGGGCGCGTCGGAACAGGTAAAAAAAAAGATAGTGACGACATAGAAGGCGAGGAAGAATCCACCGAGGTACAGAGCGCACCCGGAGACGCAGAGCAACAGCAGGGGAGGCATTCTACCAGTCCCGGGGACCAGAAAGCCTCGCATCGTCTGGTGCAGGTGGGGGATACCTTCAAGACCAAGCGGCTCGACACGCCCATCGACAAACTCACCCGCTCCAAGGGTGGACGTCGCTCTTCCACACGAACCGAGCGCAAACGCGGTCGCTACATCAAGGCGCGACCGGCAGGTGACCGCCTCGACGACATCGCCTTTGATGCCACCTTCCGGCAGGCTGCGCTGCAACAGATCCACCGCGAGCATCGCAACGTGGCCTTCGCCGTTGAGCGACAGGATCTACAGCGTAAGGTGCGGGTGCGCCGCGCCGCCAATCTGATCCTCTTCGTGGTGGATGCCTCCTGGTCTATGGCCGCGGCCGAACGCATGGAGGCCACCAAGGGCGCGGTCATGTCTTTGCTGGTAGACGCCTATCAACGCCGCGACCAGGTGGGGCTGGTCGTGTTCCAGAAAGACCGGGCGCGCGTGGTCTTACCCCCCACCTCCAGCGTGGAACTGGCCCAGAAGGCGTTGCGGGATGTGCCCGTGGGCGGCAAGACGCCCCTCTCCTCAGGCCTACTCACTGCCTATAACGTTATCATGGCCGCCCGACGTCGCGATCCCGAAACCCGTCCATTGATGATCCTGCTCACCGATGGCGCGGGTAACGTGAGTATGACCGGGATGCCCGCGCAGGAAGAAGCGTTGCGCATGGCCGACCTCTTCAAGCAGGCCAACATCCGTACTGTGACCATCAACATGGAACACCAGGCATTCGACCGGGGGCTGGCTCAGGAGCTGGCGGACGCGTTGGGCGGCCCCTGCTATAACCTGCCGGAACTCCGCGCCGAGTCCCTGGTGCACACGGTGCGAACGGAACTGTCCTTCAGCTTCTAGGCCTGCCTGCGGCAACCGACTTAGCCCAAAACGGGCACCCCGAACGGCACAACCGCCTCTCGATTGCAGGCCGCTCCGGAGATACCAAAAGGCCTATGGACCGCACCATCCCCAGTTCGGGCAATGAAGAAATCCGGCTTTATATGCGCACCTACTACTCATTGCTGCGCAGTACCAGCCCGGTTCAGATCAAAACCCTTACCGAAGCTCACAAGCGGATGCACTCCGCGCTGCACGTCCGCGCCCACGAGCCGCGGCCGGACATGGCCGCGTTTCTCTATGCAGTGCTGCGTCTGCCTGCCTGCATTGACCGGGTAAGGCTGGTGGTATTGGGCCAGTCGGAACAGGTCTTCGCTCAGCATGGCTATGCAGACCTGCACACCTGGCAGGAGGTGACGGCGCCGGGCCGCAGGCGCCGCAGCTTCTTCGACGGCCATGACACACTGGCCGTGTTCATCGCTTCTCAATCGGACATCGACGACCTCGCACCCATGCTCACGGCCTACGAGATCGAACGCGAGAAGCTGCACAGGCTCTTGCACCGGCCCGATGTCCTGGAGCTGTTACAGGAAATGCAGGACGTGCCATCTTCGGCACCTAGGTTGGGACGGCTGGCTGCCATCACCGAAGTACCCCAGGAAGATTGGGAGCGACTGCAGCGCGTGTGGGGCGAGCAGTTCGGCCACCGGCTGCTGCGGATTGCCCGCAACAAACAGCGTCTGGCCCTGCGCTCCCTCTCTGGTTCGCTGGCCGACTATCGCCGCGCCACCCGCCGCTGGTGGCAGAACGTCGAACGCGCTCTTCCCGATATCGACTTCGAGAATCGCCCGGCTTACTTCGTCTCCAGCAACACCCACAGCCTGGCCAACCTGCTGAGCGGTTTTCCCCTGCGCCGGGAGGCCGCGCTCAGGCGTTTTCTGGAGCAAGAGGGTCCCGAGTCCCTGCGCCGGGAATACGCCGACATCCTGGCCGAAGACGTGCCCAGCAGCCTTGAAAACTTCCTGTACTACATCTGGAAGAAGTACGAAGCGCAGCACCCCCAGGCCGCGGCCGAACGCCTGCGGGAAGAGCGCCGCTGCGGCATCTATCGCGTGCCCAGCGAAAAGGAAGCCTTCGACATTGAGGTGCAGGTAGTCGACGTGCGCCGACTGGATGCGGATGCCCTGGATCCTCGCCTGCAACTGCGGGGAATGGAAGCATTGCGGTCGAGCGACGCACTCATTATCAACATCGACTATCCTCTGGGTATGGCAGCCTACCAGGTTCTCACCGAGATCGCCCGCAATATCATGGACATCCGCGGGGTGTTCATCATGGGCAAAGCAGCCACCCTCAACGGCAATATCGGCGATGTTATGATCCCGGAGGTGGTGCACGACGAGCATTCGCTCAACACCTACCTCTTCGAGAACTGCTTTTCGGCCGAAGATGTAGCCCCCCATCTGGTCTACGGCTCGGTGCTGGATCATCAGAAGGCAATCAGTGTGCCGGGCACCTTTCTGCAAAACGAAGGCTACATGTCCGTCTTCTATCGGGAAGGCTACACCGATATGGAAATGGAGGCGGGCCCCTATCTCAGCAGCATCTATGAGATGTCCCGGCCCAAGCGCCATCCATATAACGAGGTAGTCGACCTGCATAGCACGCCTTTTCCCATCGGCATCCTGCACTATGCTTCGGATACACCTTTCAGCAAGGGCAAGAACCTGGGCGCGCAGAACCTCTCCTACTTTGGCATGGATCCCACCTATGCAACCATGATCGCGATTCTGCGCAAACTGCTGGCGCGGGAGATAGCAATATGTGGGGGTGACGCGCGGGTCGGGGAAGACTCTAGCGCAGTGGGCTGAATCCCTTGCCCAGCGCCTGATGCCCCTCGGCGATGGTCACAAACGCATCTTTGTCCACGCCGGCCACAATGCGTTTGATGTCGTTGACCTGAGGTCGGTGCACCGTGCAGAATACCACCCAATGAGTCTCGCCGGTGTAGCCCCCCTGGATAGGCCACATGCTGACGCCACGGCCCAGCTCGCTGATGATGGCGCGCGTCATCTCATCCCGCCTATCCGTGATGATGGATACGGTACGGATGCTACGCGGACCTTCCAGGACATAGTCAGAAGCCATCCCGTAGAGGAACAGGGCCAACAGGGCATAGAGGGAGATCTCCCAGCCAAACACCAGCCCCATGGTAACGACGATGAGCCCGTCTGTCCAGAGAAACACTTGACTCAGGGGCATGCCCGTTCGAAGTTGGATTACCCGGCCGAGTATGCTGGTACCACCATCTGTAGCGCCGGAGCGGTAGAGGAGACCGGCGCCGATACCGCCCACAATGCCGCCGTAGATGGTGCTGAGCAATACGTCATCCGTCAGGGGAAACTGCATTACCAGCCGCGGAATAATAGCCAGAAAGAAGTCGGTGAGATATGAGAATACGGCCACGACCAGCAGCGTGCGCAACACAAAGGGCCATCGCCCCAGATTGAAGAAGCCCAGTACCAGGAGGGGGATATTCAGGAGCAGATACAACAGGCCCACACTGATGCCGGTATAATGGCTGACAACCACCCCTAAACCACCAACACCGCCGGGCGCGATGTTGAACGGTACCTGGAAGACGGCGTAAGCGAACGAGGTGAGTGCTACACCGGCAGCGAGCTGCAAGAAACGAGATATACCGCGCAAAAGGGTCACTCGGTCTACGTGTTTCATCAAGAGAACTCCTTGGAGGACGTGGATGGCCGGTACCACCAGGCGCCCGCCGCGAGACAGCGGCGGGCCGGAAGGCATTCGTGGTTATGCATTGGGTCCACGAGGACACCGGAGACGACCAGAGCCGCGGCCGGTGGCCGTCTGCGGAAGGACGCGCGTGCCGGCAGGTATTATAGAATGACGGCGTGGCCGCGCTCAACCGGGTGAAGTCGACGGTTGGGGCCAGGAGTTCGAAGGAGCGCGTTTCAACTTGGGGCGGCCGGGAGGCAGCGCCCCGGAAAAGCCACGGCCACACCCGACCCGACGACCACCCACAGCTTCAGCTTGCTGTGCCGTGTGGTCAGGCTCGAAAGCCCTGTCTTACAGGTACATTGCCACGAGCGAGGCGCTGGCGGCTGAGGTGGAGCCGGCGGTGGGGGGACTGATCCAGGCCGGAACCATGATCCCGTCTCCGACCAGACCGGGATAGACGGCTCCCGCCAGCAGAATCCTTCGGACCGCTGCGAAAGCGAACAGTCCCGTGCTCGCGTACATCCACATTTGCCTGCGGCCCGTATCCTTCCATGCGACCCTGCGTTATGGGATGGTTGAAATGCCTCGTTTTTCGGCATCGCACTTCATCCCACCGGCCCACCACACCCAGGAGGTCTTGTCTGTTCATGCATCGCAGTACTCAACTTCTAGTCTTGCTCTTGGTCAGCATGGCGCTGGTCGTCCCCGTTTTCGCCAGCGGCTTGCAGGCCCCCTATGAGGATGAAGTCGAATTCTCGGGCACCATCGAGTCCATTACAGCGGATACCTGGGTCATTGCCGGCCGCACGGTTGTCGTCGACTCTCACACCGAGATCGACGAAGAGAAAGGGCCCGCGGTCGTCGGTGCCTTTGTGGAGGTGAAGGCCGTCGTTCGCGACGACGGCAGTCTCTATGCGCGGCGCATCAAGGTGAAGCGCGCGGCAGAGGACGCTACCGAGACGCCGGAGCCGACGGGGCCCGCCGAACCAAGTGAAACGGCCGAACCCACCAGGACACCCGAGCCGACAAAGACCAAAGAACCCACAGAAACCCCAGAACCGACCGAGACGGTTGAGCCAACCGAGTCACCCGAACCCAGCGAGACACCCGAGCCGACAAAGACCAAAGAACCCACGGAAACTCCCGAGCCGACCGAGACCACAGAGCCAACTGAGACACCCGAGCCTACCGAAACGGCCGAGCCTACCGAGACGCCCAAGCCCACAGAGACTAAGGAACCTACGGAAACTCCTGAGCCAACCGAGACACCTGAGCCGACCGCGTCACCGGAACCCAGCCAGACACCCAGCCCGACCACAACGCCAGCACCCACCGACACGCCCACCGCACCCCCCTCGGGCACCAGGATCGAGTTCAGGGGCGTTATCCAGTCCATATCGGCCGGTCAATGGGTCATCGGGCCTTACACCGTCATGGTGGACCAGAACACCCGTATCAAGGAAGAGGATGGTCCGGCCGCGGTTGGTGCCCTTGTGGACGTGGAGGCCATCGCTCAGAGTGACGGCAGCCTGTATGCTCGCGAAATCAAGGTCAAAGACCGCGGCGATGATGAAGCCGAAGTCGAATTCACAGGTCTCATCGAAGCCATAGACGGCGAGATGTGGACCATAGCCGGGCGTACGGTGGTAGTGGACGCCGCCACGAGTATCGATGAGCGTCATGGACCGGTCGCGGTGGGCGCCGTCGTCGAAGTGAAGGCCCAGCAACTGGCCGACGGAACCCTGCACGCGCTGCGTATCAAAGTCGAAGATACAGCCGATGAAGAGATGCCTGAGGTCGAATGGCAGGGAGTCATCGACGCCATCGGCCCAGATAGCTGGACCATTGCCGGCCGCGAAGTGCTCGTGGACGTACGCACCCGGCTGGTTGAAGAACACGGCCCCTTGACGGTCGGTGCTCTGGCCGATGTCAAAGCCCGCCGGCAGCCCGATGGTAGCCTTTGGGCCGAGCGCATCCGCAGTCGCAAGCCGGAAGATGCCGGCCTGCCCGAAGTCGAATGGCAGGGGCAGATCGACAGCATGGGCGTAGTCACTTGGACGGTGGGGGGCGAGGTCGTCTATATCGAACCCGACACCGTCATCGACGAAAGCGAAGGCCCCGCCGAGGTGGGCGCGCAGGCCCGGGTGAACGCCCTGCAGTACGGCGATGGCAGCTTCCACGCACGCCGTATCCGTATCAAGAACGACTCTCCCGACGGCACCAAGACTGAATTTCGCGGCACCATCGAGGCCATGAGTCCCGACAGTTGGACCGTGGCCGGCAGAGTGGTGTTCGTCGATGCCAACACCCTATTCGAACATCTCGAGCGAGCGGCTCTTGGGGCCGCGGCCGAAGTCAAGGCCCGTGTCCGCAGTGATGGCTCGCTTCTCGCCCTTTCCATCTCCGTCGAAGGTACCCACGCGGACATGTTAGCCGAGGTGGAGTGGCGCGGTCCCCTGGAAAGATTCGACGGCGATAGCTGGACGGTGGCAGGTCGTACCGTGCAACTGACCGCTACGACCACCGTTGAGGGGACGCCGCAAGTCGGCGCCACCGTAGAAGTCCATGCCCGCATGCGGAGCGATGGCATCCTTGTTGCGACAAGGTTGCAGGTCGAGGACGCCGATCTCGAAGTGGAATGGCAGGGAGTCGTTGACAGCATCGCTCCCGACGCGTGGCAGGTAGGTGGCATTCTTGTCAAGGTTGATGGGCGTACCGTCTTCGACGAAAGCCGCGGCCCCCTGGACGTTGGTGTCCGGGTTGAGGTCAAGGCTGTGCAACAACCCGATGGCTCTCTCCTTGCACTGCGGATCAGGGTCGAAGACTGATGTACGCGAGCAACCGCACCCCTTGCAGAGACTTGCGCACGCTCCGCCTCCTCCTCCTCGCTATGGGGCTTGGCCTCGCCCTTTTTCTCGGCTCCGGGGCCGAGGCCAGCCCCGCTCCCCTCTCGCCCGCCGGTGCTGACGCCAGACGTCCCTCCGTCGCCGTCAGCACCGGCGTTGATATACATGTGGTCTGGGAACAAAGTGGTGGTATCTGGCATCGCTGGCAAAGGGACGGCGTCTGGTCCGACCCGCAGCAGATCGTGCCCGAAGGTGAAGACCCGGTCCTCGCGGCCGGCCCCGGCGATATCATCTACCTGGCCTGGAGTCAGGTGTTCGGCGGCAACTTCGAGGTATTCGCCAGCCGTTGGGATGGATCGACATGGTCGCCGGGCCAAAACGTCTCCAGCAACGGAGGTGGTTCGGCCACCCCAGCCCTCGTTGTGTCGCCGGGCGGCGACGTCCATCTCTTCTGGTCGGACACCACACCGGGCACCGCCACGATCTATCATGCCGTCTCCTCCGACGGGCTGGCCTGGCCCTCGGCCACACCTATCAGCGCTGCCCAAGGCCTGAACCCTACCGCCGTCTTTGCCCCCGACGGCACCCTGCAGCTGGCCTGGCAGCATCGCGCCGGCTTTGCCGCGAAAAACCGTATCTGGACCAGTACCTTGCAGCAGAGCGTCTGGCAGGCACCCGTGCCCCTGACCGACGGCAGTGCCCATGCCATCTCCCCCCGTCTGGCTTCCGGCCCGGGACAGACCCTGCTCACGTGGCAGGAGGGTGATGGCATAAGGCTGGCCGCCTGGCAGGACGGTAGCTGGCAGATCTTGCGCAGCGAAACCGGCCGGCAACCCGCCATCGCCCTTACCGACAACGGCTTCCTGTATTGGGCCTGGAGCGATGGCAAGGAATTGCTGGCCCGACACCGCTTCCACCTCTGGTCGCAGCTATCCCACTGGGGGCAAAGTGCTTTTGGCAGCGGCGAGACGGATTTGACCGCACGCGGCCGTCAGGTTTATAAAGTCTGGACTCAAAATAACGGCCAAAATCGGCAGGTCTACTTCGATATCACCGCGCTTGGCAATACCTATTTGCCAAGTTTCTTCAAGTAGCACAAGCCGTGGGCGGACGACTTTGCTGATCCTGACGCTGCTGCAAGCACTGCATGATTCCCTGGAACCTGCCGGCGACCACGACGAGGTCGCTTTGGTCGAACGCGCCAGGAAACTGGACAACGCTGCCTGGCAGGTCATCTATGATCGTTACTATAGCCGTCTGTACGGCTACCTCTACTACCGCGTCGGTGATGCCGATCTGGCCGAAGAACTCACGGCGCAGGTGTTCGAACGGGCCGTCAAACACATCGGCCGTTACAGGCACCAGGGCTCCGGCCTTGGGGCCTGGCTCAACCGTATTGCTCAAAACCTGGCCAACGATGTCTACCGCCGGCGCAAAGCCCGGCCGCCTGAGCCTCTGGAGCTCCAGGAAGCCTGGATAGACTCCGGGGATGATCCCGCCGCCGCCGCCATACAACAAGAATCCTATCGTTATCTTCATGCCGCCCTGGCCCGCCTCACGCCCGACCAGCGCGAAGTCATCCTCCTGCGCTTCGTTGCCCGCATGACATCGCCCGAGATCGGCCGCCGCCTGGGAAAGACCACGGGCGCCGTCAAAGCCTTGCAACATCGTGCCCTTGCCGCTCTTCGCCGTGAATTGGAGGCGCTTAACTACCATGGCCTCCCTTGAAAACCGTCTTGATGATGCCATTAACCGCATATTGGCCGGTGAACAGATCGCCGAACAAGACCCCGATTTGCGCCCCTTGCTGCAAAGCGGGGTGAGCCTGCTGGCCGCGCGTCCTCCTGCGCCCGCGCACCCGCAGGCCCATGCGCGCATGATGGCAGCTCTGGAAGAGGCGCGGCGACGCCGTCGTCCTTTCTGGGCTATTTTCCTGGCACCCTTCCAGCATCTGAGATGGCCGCGGCTACAGCCCTTGCGGCTCTTGCCGGCGGTCGCCACCATTGCCGTGATCGTCGCTATCGTGCTCTCTCAGAGCGCCCTACCCGGCCAGGCTCATTATCCCCTCAAACGGGGCCTCGAAGCCGCGCGCTTCCTCTTCCTGCGGCAGCCCGACCAGCAAGCCGCCTACT
>RFJM01000120.1 GCA_003694905.1 Caldilineae bacterium | reverse complement strand
GTCCACATCGACGGCGTGGCTCGGCACCTCGATGTCGGCTCGTCGCATCCTGGGGCTGAAGCAGGTCCCAAGGGTTGGGCTGTTCGCCCATTAAAGCGGTACGCGAGCTGGGTTCAGACCGTCGTGAGACAGGTCGGTCTCTATCCGCTGTGGGCGTAGGGGATTTGAGAGGAGCTGCCTCTAGTACGAGAGGACCGAGGTGGACCGACCTCTGGTGTGCCAGTTGTCGCGCCAGCGGCATAGCTGGGTAGCTAAGTCGGGCAAGGATAACCGCTGAAAGCATCTAAGTGGGAAGCCTGCCTCAAGATGAGATCCCCCACCAGGTTAACTGGGTAAGTGCGCCGGAAGACCACCGGCTTGATAGGCGGCAAGTGTAAGTGCAGCAATGCATTCAGCTTAGCCGTACTAATGCACGAGGGCTTAACCTACTCGAGAGACGGTGAATTGAAAGACATTATCCTATCCAGTTTTTAGGGTGCCAGCACGCACCCTTACAAAAACTCTGTCAAAAAAGCTTCCTTGGTGATTCTAGCGAAGAGGAAACACCCGGTCCCATTCCGAACCCGGCAGTTAAGCTCTTCAGCGCCGATGGTAGTCGGGGGGCGACCCCCCGCAAGAGTAGGTCATTGCCAAGGAAGCTTTTTCTTTGGTTTGCGCTTTTACCCTGGCGTGTGCTTCAATTCAGATAGCACACGCCTTTTCTTTGTTCTACAACGTTTCTCTTTAGCCCACTCTCTATCATGAATCTCGCCGTCGTCATCATGGCCGCGGGCAAAGGCACCCGCATGCATTCGCAGTTGCCCAAAGTATTGCATCCCCTCGGCGGACAACCCATGGTCCTCTACAGCCTCGAACTGGCCGCGCGCCTGAGCCCGGAACCACCGGTTCTCATCGTCGGACATCAAGCCGAGCGTGTGAAACAGGTGGTCGGCGACCGTGCCCGTTTCGTCGAGCAGGCCGAGCAACTGGGTACCGGTCACGCCGTCCTGCAGACCGAGCCTTTGCTGGCCGGCAATGCAGACCTGATCCTCGTCTTCGCGGCCGATCTGCCCCTGCTTTCGGCAGAGACCCTGCGCCGGGTGGTCGCGCTGCACGGGCAGCACCCCGGCCCCATCTCCATGCTTACGGCGCGGGTGGACACCCCGCGCGGGTTTGGGCGCATCCTTCGGGGTGAAGACGGTAGTGTACAGGCCATCATCGAAGAAGCCGAGGCAACCCCCGAGCAAAAGGCCATCAACGAGCTTAACGCAGGCGTCTATTGTTTCGATAGCTGGTGGCTCTGGCCGGCACTGAGAAAGCTGGTGCCCAGTCCCAACAAAGGCGAGTACTATCTGACAGACACCATTGCCATGGCCGTGGCCGATGGCTACAAGGTCATGGCCGCGACTACCGAGGATGCCGAGGAAATCCTGGGCATCAACACCCGCGAACATCTGGCCGAGGCTGAGCGGGTCCTGCGCCGCCGCAAGAACCGCACCCTGATGCAGGCGGGCGTCACGCTCATCGATCCCGACCATACGTACATCCACCCCCACGTAGAGGTGGGGCCCGACACGACGCTCTACCCCGGCGTATGCCTTTTTGGTGCTACCGAGGTGGGTGAAGGATGCACCCTTGGCCCCGGTGCCGTCTTGGAGAACGTACGGCTCGGCCCCAATAGCTATGTCGGCGCCCACGTTGTACTCAACGATGTCACACTCCCAGCCGGGACACGGCTTTCCTCTGCCACCGCCCCACTGCCGTCTCAGCTTGGCTGACCGCCGCCGATAGGCACCGGTTCTTGTGGATTTTGCCCTGTACGAGATCGATGCTATAGTTGACATAGGGCGCGATGCGCCCCTTGTCCGCACCTTGACATCTGCCAGATCCTGTCCCATCTGCCGCAATGCATACGAGAGAGGGCAGAAAAATGGAATCTGACCGATGCAAATGATGTGCTTGTGCCGGGGAGTTGCCGAGCCAGGTGTTCGCCTCTCCGACGCCTCATCTCAACAGTATGCTCTGCCCGCCAATCGGCCGGCGCTTATCCAGGAAATGGACTAAACGGCCGCGGGCTTCCCATTCTATCATCGATATTGGAGGCTTGAATCATTTTCCAATGGATGTTCCCTTAGCCCTGGCATTGGCTTCGCTGCTGCTGGGGTTTGTCTTGATGACTGTGTCAGCCCTTGCCGAGGTTTCCCTCTCGACCATCAGTCGCGAGCATGTGCGCAGCTTGAGCGACGAGGGTGTGAGTTCAGCAAAGCGGGTGGAGGCGCTGCTGAAGGATACCGAACGTCTCCTGAGCGGAGTTCTGGTGCTCAAGACCCTGGCCATCTGCCTGGCCGTCGCCGCGGTTACCTGGCTGGTTCTGAGAAGCGGCTACGGTGCAGGGGTAGTATGGGCCGTGGCCGCGGTTGCCTTGCTCTTGCTGTTGGTCCAGGTTTGGGGCCGGCTGCTGGCCGTTCAACATCCGGTAACTGTGGCGTTGCGCGTCACCCGCCCCTTGCGCTGGCTGATTTTCCTGATCACACCTGTTATCTGGCTGCTTGCCCTGGTCGTGCGTAAAAGCGGGCCGCAGGAGGCCGATGCCTCCCGCAATGTCTTCCTGACCGAAGACGGCTTGCGGCTGTTGCTCAACTTCGGTGAAGAAGAACGCTTCATCGAGGACGACGAGCGGGAGATGATCGATAGCATCTTTCGTTTCAGCGAGACCACGGTCGAAGAGGTCATGGTACCCCGGGTGGATGTCATTGCCATCGAGCAAGATGCCAGTCTGCAAGAAGCTCTGGACACCATCGTGACTTACGGTCATTCGCGCATACCCGTTTACGAAGACACCATAGACAAGATCGTCGGCGTGCTCTATGCCAAGGATCTGCTCACCTGCTATCGGGATGGCCGTCGCGATGTTACGATCAAAGAGCTGATGCGCGAGCCCTATTTCGTGCCCGAATCGGCCATGGTGGACGATCTGCTGGGCGACCTGCAGCACCGGAAGACGCATCTCGCCATCGTGGTAGATGAATACGGCGGCACGGCCGGGATCGTGACCATTGAAGATCTGCTGGAGGAGATCGTTGGCGAGATTCAGGACGAGTATGACTCCGAGGCACCCATGCTGGTCGAACAAGAACGGGGTATCTACATCGCCAGCGGCCGGGCCGATATCGATGACATCAACCGAGAACTCGACATTGCTCTGCCCGAAGACGAGGAAAGCTACACCCTCGCGGGGATGCTCTACTCTCATCTGCAGCGCGTTCCCGATGTAGGCGACACGCTGGACATCGGCAATGTGCACCTGGAAGTCCTGCGGGTGAACGACAATCGTATCGAACAAGTCAAGATCGTTGTCGAACAACCGCAAGAAGATGAGACCATCAAGGAGGCGCAATGACGCAGGCAGAAATGACCCGTCTCATCGCTGCGGCGCAGAAGGCGCGCGAGCAGGCCTATGCCCCCTACTCCCAGTACAGGGTGGGGGCCGCAGTCCTGACCGAGGAGGGTGAAGTCTATCTGGGCTGCAATGTGGAAAATGCCGTCTATCCCGCAACCTGTTGCGCCGAACGGGTGGCGATCTTCAAAGCCGTGTCCGAAGGCCGACGGCGCTTCCGCGCCCTGGCCGTGGCGACCAGCAACGGGGGCAGCCCCTGCGGCATCTGCCGTCAGGTTATGCGCGAGTTCGCGCCCGAGATGGTCGTCTACATCGCCAATGCCAATGGTGAGGTGCGCCGCACTACGGTGGCCGAGCTCTTGCCCGACTCCTTCGGGCCGGAAGATCTGGGTTTTGTGACGGGGAAATGAGCCATGCCCAGGGAGCGAGTCTATCGTACGCGCGCGATTGTACTCAAACGCCGGGACCAGGGTGAGGCAGACCGTATCGTGACGGTGTTTACCCCCGGCATGGGCAAGCGCGCCTTCATGGCTCGCGGGGTACGAAGGCCGGCCAGTCGCAAGGCCGGCCATCTGGAACCCTTCACCCATGTCAATTTGCTGCTGGCCAGGGGAAGGACCTGGGACATCATCACCCAGGCCGAAACGGTGTATCCCTTCCTGCCTTTGCGCGAAGACCTGGAACGGGCAGCCTATGCCTACTACTTTTGCGAGCTGGTGGACGCCTTCACCCGCGAGGAAGACAGCCATCCCGAACTGTTCGACCTGTTGCTCCACGTCTTCAAGTACCTGGAGACGAGCCCCGATCCCTATCTGACCGCGCGCTGGTTCGAACTGCGCCTGCTGCAGATGAGCGGCTATCAGCCCCAGTTGCAGGTTTGTGTGGAATGTGGCGATGTGTTACAGCCGGTGACCAATTACTTTAGCGTGGAACGAGGTGGGGTCCTGTGCCCCCGACACGGCGAGGGGCAGAAAGGCGCCGAACCCCTGGCCGTGAACACACTCAAGGTGTTACGCTATATCCAATCCCGGTCCCACGAGGCCGTGCTCAGGCTCAGACTCACGCCCGGGCGTATGCGTCAGGTGGAGAAGCTGCTGGCCGAGCATATCCGCTACATTCTGGAGCGACGGCTCAATTCCCCCAATTTCATCGAACGTGTGCGGCGCTAGGCGGGAGACTTTTGCGGTGATGGACTCCGGAGACTCATTGGTACTGAATCTGCTGGCCGTGGCCGGTCTGGTCATGTCGGTCGTTGTGGCC
>RFJM01000119.1 GCA_003694905.1 Caldilineae bacterium | reverse complement strand
GGGCTGCCGGGAAGACCAGGTGGGCGTAGCGCATGGTCTCGATGGGGTAGATGTTCTGGACGATGACGAAGAGCCCGTTCTCGTTCTCCAGCGCGTCCAGCACCGCCTTCACCCGCTCCTCCATAGGTGCGCCGATGGTGCGGTCCAGGGCATCCCTCACGGGCTGGGTACGGCGTGCCAGCGTCCTACGCAGCCCTTGGGCGTCCAGCGTGGCACCGGCGGGATTGCAGCCGCCCACCCAGAAGACCTTGAAGTCGTCCTCCTTAAGGTGCTTGTCAACGTACACGCCGGGGCGCTTGCCCGGGTAGGGCGGTCGGCTGTAGCCCTCCTGGTGACCACCCAGGCGGGAGCATCCGGTGCCCGCACGACCGATGTTGTGGGTGAGCAGGGCCAGATCGGCGTAGGAGCCGATGTTTTCGTAGTTCTTCATCCCCCAGATCATCCCTTTTTCGTAGTACATCAGCGTGCGCCGTTTGAAGCCTCCCTCCTTGGGTTTGGCAATCCACTCCGCGGCCTTCTGGATGTCGGCTCTGCTGATGCCGGTGATCTGCTCGGCCTCGCTCAGCACCTCGTCCAGGCTCTTCTTGCCTACCTGGAGCGTATCTTTCAGGTAGGCTTCAAAGCTTCCCTTGTCGCAGTGGGCATCAATGAAATCCTGGGCGTGCCAACCGTTCTCGTAGATCACGCGGGCGATGGCGTTGAAGAGGGCGATGTCGGTGCCCATGTTGATCTGCAAGTGCAGGACGTTCTCCGGCCCGGCGGCGTCTTGGGCGATGGCGACGGTAGTGGTCCGCCGGGGGTCCACGATGATCATCTTGCCCGCTTCCACCGGCTCCTGGTCGCCGAATTCCTGCTTCTTCAGATCCAGGGTATCTCCGGTCAGATTGGGCAGCATGTGCTCGATGAAGTTGATGGACTGGCATTCATAGGGATTGCCGCCGGCAATGACAATGGTGTCGGCCAGTTCACCGTCCACGTAGGCGTTGGTCAGAGCGCCGAAGCCGGCATCGCCGGTGGCGAAATGCTCGGAGTTATAGGCCGGCCGATTGTGGATGGAGCAACTCTTGGTCTGAACGCCATCGAAGAAGAAGCGGCCCACAGCCCAGTTGTTCTCAAAGCCGCCACCGCCACCGCCGTGGTCGAAGAACTTCATGGCGATCTGGTCCTGGTCCCACCGCTCCATCACGGCCTTGATCACACGAGCGCCCAGCTCCAATGCCTCCTCCCAGGTGGTAGGCAACCAGTCGTTGCCTCGGTAGATGAGCGGATATTTGAGCCGGTCGTGGGCCGGTCCGGTGGGCGTGTAGACCAGGTCGCCATGGGTGCCGCCGCGCACGGAATGGTCGCCCCGGTTGACCACGCACTCGGGATCGGGCCAGATGACGATGTTGTACTGAACGCCATCCTTGTCGGTGATCACGTTGTGCATAGCGGGGGAGAACCATTTCCCCGAGAGCTCCCGCTGTTGCTCGGCCAGGTTCACGCCGAAGATGTTTTGATCGGGCGCAGGGCCGCCATCTTTGCCCACCGGCCATTTGAACACCTTGTAGCCGCATCCTACGATGCAATAGGAACAGACGGTAATGAACGTCTGGGCATCGCTGGGGGGGATCGGCACCCTATCCTCTGCGTGGTGAATGCGCACAGCCATGGTCATCCTCCTTCCTCACGCCTGCTCGGTCGTGAGCACGTTGAACGGTCGCCCGTAGATGAGTCCTCGGACCCCAACAGCGTAGACATCCCCGCTGCCCTCGTCGTATTCCAGTTCGACCTGGGGCAAATTGTCGGTGGCCTGACCGATGACCATCATGCCGCCTTTACTGAGGTCAAACATAGAATAATGGCAGCCGCACAGCAACGTTCCGGCCTCGGCGTTGAACCGCTTGAGGGTGCAGCCCATATGGGGGCACAAGCGGCTAAATGCGACGATGTCTCCGTCGGGGCCAACGCCTCCCATCACCGGCCGCCCAAATTTGACCACGTAGATGGGGGATTGCGCATCGGGGTAGGTGGCCTTCACCGGGTTGCCCACTTGCAACTCTTTGGCGTTGGCGATCTTTGTACGGGGGTAGGGCAGGGTTGTGGTGAAGGTGGTTGTCACCGCCCCTGCCGAAGGGGCGGCCTCTTCTTCCTGGGTCACCACCATCGGCTCGGGTGCTACGGAGACGGCTCGCATCGCGGCCGCTCCGACGATGGCGCCGCCGACGGCCGCGCCGCTCATGCGCAGAAAGTCGCGGCGGCTCACTCCCTGCGTGCTCTGCTTTTCGTCCGCTGCATTTGTCATGGCTGCCCTCCTTTCTGGGGTTCGCGTGGCCTCGGGTTCTCCGACCGATGTTCCGTTGCCTCCCGGTGGGAAAGGCTCCCTACATCGGCAGGACGATCGGGGTCCAGTGCCAGAATCCAGGCTTTGAGGGTTGCTTTTCCAGAAGCAGAGCGGCCGAATCCGGCTCTTTCCGGCACTGGCTGGGGCCTGTTAGCGGGGTGGCTGTCGGGTAGGGGCAACGACGCTGCCGATCAGCCCTCGGGTAACAGTGTAAAGGAAAAGCGGAGGGGCTTCAAGACCCGAAAGGATAGGATTGGAGGGCCAAAGGGGTATAAAGGGGTAAAGGGGGGGATGGGCTAAATGAGCCCCTTGCGTATTGCGATGACGACGGCCTGGGTCCGGTTCACCGCGCCGAGCTTGTCTAGGATCTCCTGAACTTTCTTCTTGACGGTGACTTCGCTCCAGTAGAATTCCTGAGCGATCTCTCGGTTGGTCGCCCCATCGGCGATGCGTTTCAAGATGGCCAACTCTGCCTCAGAGAGGCCGGCATCGCGGCGCAGCTTCTCGGTGGCCAGATTCTGGAATTCACGCAACACCTTGTCAACGAGCAGCGGGCTCAAGAGCCTTTCACCCCGGTGGATGGCGCGGATCGCCGCCGGTAGCGTGTCCAGCGAGACGTCTTTGAGCAGGTAGGCATGGGCACCGACCTGCAGGGCGCCGAAGAGGTATTCTTCGTCATCGTAGGTGGTCAGGATGATGATGCGGGTCTCGGGGCGCGTTCGTCGGAGTTCTCGGGCAATTTCGATGCCGTTGGCGCCGGCCATACGGATGTCCAGCAGCACCACATCCGGCTGTATCCTGGCGACCTGTTCCAGCACCGCCGGCCCCGTCCCGGCCTCGCCGGCCACTTCCAGATCGTCATACTGGCTCAACAGGCTACGAATGCCCTGACGCACGATGGGATGGTCGTCAGCGATGAGAACCCTGATCCGTTTCATGGACTTCACCTCCGACGTGATCGCCAATGGGCATCTGGACGACGATGCGGGTGCCCCGTCCTGGCCGTGAATGGACCTCCAACCGGCCACCGATGCTCTGGGCGCGCTCCCGCATACTCACCAATCCCAGGTGACCATAGGAGTCGTTCAGGATGGCTTGCTCATCAAAACCACAACCGTTATCTTCCACGGTGACGGTCAGCCTCTCTGGGGTGAAGGCCAGCGTTATCGCCACCTGATCGGCGCCGGCATGTTGGGCGACGTTGTGGAGGGCTTCCTGGATGATCCGGTACACCGCCCGTTCTTGCTCAGGAGCCAGGCGCCGGACCGGGCCGGACGCGCTCAGGATGCAGTGAATCCCGGTGTGGGTCTGATAGTCAGCCCTATAGGTTTGAAGCGCCGAGACCAGTCCCGATTGGCTCAGCACCGCCGGGTGCAGGTCGTAGATGATGCGCCGCATCTCCGTCTTCACCTGCCTGAGGATTTCCTGAGCGTTGTGGAGCTTTTCCTGGGCCACCTCCGGGCGTTCCACCAGGCTCACCTTGGCCGCCTGGGTCTCGTACAGTGCGCCCATGATCAACTGGGAAACGCCGTCATGGATGTCCTGGGCGATGCGATCCCGCTCTTCCTCCTGGATGCGGATGGTCTTGTTCAACAGGTGGCGGAGTTGGTCCGCCTGGCGGGCCAGGGCCTCCCGGGCCTCGTTCAGTTCCTGGGTACGGCGCTCCACCCGGGCCTCCAATTCCTCGTTCAGCGCCTTGATCTCGGCGTACAGGCGGGCGTTTTCGATGGCCATCACGGCATGGTTCGCAAAGGCCATGGCGATCTGGGGCTCTTCCTCCTCGTCGTAGCAGTGGTCCAACTGCTCCAAGGCCAACAGGCCAACAGCCTCATCCCCGCGCAGCAGGGGCACCACCAGGCACCAGTTCACCTCCTCGATGGGCCGGAACCCACCCGCAAAGGGCGGGGTGCGTCCCGGTTGGCAGAAGGTGAGCGCCCGCTTCTCCCGGATGACCCACCAGAAGTCCTCCTTTGCCGTAACGGGCAACCGATACCCCAGCAGGCGGTCCATGCCCAGCTCCGGCCGGCCGCGCACCGCGGCAACGCGCAGGTTGTCCCCTTCCCGGAGCAGGATGAGCCCCGCATCCACGACCAGTACCTGTCCTAGCTGCTCCAGGAGCGTGTGCAACACCGTGTCCAAATCCAGGCTGGCGCTGAGGGTCTGAGAGGCCTGGCGCAGGGTCTCGGCGAGCTGGCGCTGGGCGCGTTCCCCTTCCAGCAAATGGGCCTTCTCGATGGCCAGGCCCACGTGCTGGCCCACGGCGGCGAGGATGGCTTCGTGCTGGCCGTTGAAGGCGTGAGGGCGGGGACTGGCCAGGTGAATGACCCCCACCACCTGATCCTTGGCCAATACCGGCACGCTGAGGCTGGAGCGAAAGCCTTCGCTCAGACACGGCACGGCCTCTGGATGCCCCTGCAACAGGTCGTGGGCGATCTGGGGCTTCCCTTCCTGGGCGGCCATACCACACAGGCAGTAGCCCAGAGGACGCAGTCCATCTTTTTCGAGGAAGCCGGGGGAGACCCCGCAACTGGCCTGCACGCTCAATACCCCGTCCTGGACCACCCGGATGTCGGCGGCTTCGGCGCCCGTCAGCTGCACCACTTGGGCCAATACCTCTGGGAGAGTCTCCTCCAGGTTCAGGGAGCGGTTCACCGTCTTGGCGATCTGGTTCAGGGCACGCAGCTCCCGGGTACGCTCCGCCACCTTCTGTTCCAGGCTGGCGTAGGATTCCTGGAGTTGAGCCGCCATATGGTTGAACCCCTGCGCCAGGGCCTCCAGCTCATCGCCGGTGTGTACCTCCAGGCGATAGTCCAGGTTCCCTTCTGCGATCGCCGCAGCACCGCGCTGGATCTCCTGTACAGGGCGGAGCACCAGACGCTGCAAACCGTAAAAGGTGATCGTGTCCAGCGCCAGCAGTCCGCTCGCCAGCACGAGGAGCAGGACGTCGCGCTGGTGTCGCAGGGCGCTTTCGTACTCCCGCAGGGAGACCTCGATGGAAATGACCCCGTTGATGGCACCCAGCGCCGCTTGATGACAGCGCTGGCATTCAGGCTGTACACGCAGCGGGGTCACGTAACGTACCACCCGGTAGCCATCCTCCCGGCGCACTTCCCGCACCTCTTCCCCGGCCAGAGCGCGTCGTTCCAGCGCGTCCCGTGGCAGCTCCTCTTCTGACGCTCCGAACTGCCGGATGACCGGGTCTCCCTTCACCACCCGCAATTGGGTGAAGGCCCCCACCTGCTGCAAGCGTTCGATGACGCGGCGGTTGCCCTCTCGACCACCCCCCTGGCGCATCGAGGCGTAGAGGGCTTCAAAGGCCATACGGTTCAGGGTTTCTGCCCGGGCCAGGCCCTCTTGCTCGATCTGCCGTCTTCCCGAGACGTAGACGAAAGCGAGGATGGCCGTCATGGCAATGACAAAGACGCCGCCGACCAGCAACATGAGCTTGGGATAAAGCCCTTTCATACGCCTATCCTGCCATTTTTCAAAGCCTCTGCCTCTTCCTCCGCCCCGGCAGCGGCGAAGAGCTCCGCAGCCCGCCGC
>RFJM01000118.1 GCA_003694905.1 Caldilineae bacterium | reverse complement strand
GGGGAGGATGTGCACGGTGCCGGCGCGGTGCGCTTCGACACCAAGGCCCCCGACGGCCCCGCAGGCGAGGGCGGCGAGCGCATCACCAACTTCGTCCGCCTGGTGCGGGACGTGAACCCGTAAACGCAGCCCGGGGAAGGCGGGGCCGAGGCTCCGTCTTCCCCTCAAACCTCAGGAGGAAAGGGAATCCCTATGAATGCATCATCCCTCTCGTCTCGGCTTTCCCGCCCTGTGTGGCGGAGTGTGACCCTGGCGCAGGTGCTGCTGGCGGCCATCACCCTGCTGGCGGCGGGACTGCATTTCGTCAACCTGGGCGCCATCGGCGACGCCAACACCTACTACACCGCGGCGGTGAAGAGCATGTTGCAGTCGTGGCACAACTTCTTCTTCGTCGCCGCGGAGCCCGGCGGCTCGGTCACCGTGGATAAGCCGCCCCTGGGCCTGTGGGTGGAGGCTCTGTTCGCCCTGGTCTTCGGCGTGCACGGCTGGTCGGTGGCCTTGCCCAACATTCTGGCCGGCGTGCTCAGTGTGCCCCTGCTCTACGCGCTGGTCAAACGGCACCTGGGCGAACTGGCCGGGCTGGTGGCAGCGCTGGCGTTGACCCTGACGCCGGTCTTTCTGGCTACCAACCGCAACAACACCATGGACGGCCTGCTGACCTTCATCTTGCTGCTGGCGGCCTGGGCCTTCCTCAGGGCCACGGAGACCGGCCGCCTGCGCTGGGTGCTCTTGGGCGGTCTGCTGGTGGGGTTGGGCTTCGAGACCAAGATGCTGCAGGCGTTTTTGCCGCTGCCCGCTTTCTATGCCCTCTACTTCTTCGGGGCCAAACGGGGCTGGAAGACCAAACTCGCTCACCTGGCTCTGGCGACCGTGGTCATCCTGGTGGTCGGGTTGGCCTGGCCGCTGGCGGTGGATCTCACGCCGCCGGAGAACCGGCCCTATGTGGGCAGCAGCACGAACAACACGGTGATGGAACTCATCGTCGGGCACAACGGCCTTTCGCGGTTGTTCAACCCCCGGGCCCGCAACGCGGGCCTCACCCCCTCGGGGAATCGGCCTGGACCGGGACGCCCCATGCCCCCCGCCGGACAGGGCCGGCCCTCGGGGCCCCCGCCGGCCGGACGGTTTGGCGACGGCCCGAATGTCAGCCCGGACGGCCCCCGTGGCCCTCAGGCGGGCGGCGTGCCTTTCGCCAACGAAACCGGGACGCCGGGCGTGCTGCGCTTCTTCCGCAGCCCCCTGGCCAAACAGATGTCCTGGCTGCTCCCCTTTGGTTTGCTGAGCGTTGGGCTGTCGCTGGCCGGTGCGCGCCTGCGGCTGCCTCTGGAGCCCGCCCATCAGGCCGTGGTGCTCTGGGGCGGCTGGCTGCTCACCTGTCTGGTCTTCTTCAGCGCGGTGGAGGGCATCTTCCACGCCTATTACACCATCATGCTGGCGCCGTCGCTGGCCGCGCTGGTGGGCGGGGGATTCGCCTGGTTCGCCCGGCGGCTGGAGCGCCCCGCCGCCCTTGCCGGGCTGTCTCTGGCCGCGGCGGGCACGGTAGCCTTCCAGGTGTTTGCCGCCCATCAGGAAGGCGTGACCGCGGCCTGGCTGTGGGTGGCTCCGCTCCTCTTGCTGCTGGGGGCGGTGGCCCTGGCGTGGGCCCGGAGTCGCCGCGTGGGGGCGGCGCTGGTGCTGGCGGCGCTGCTCTTCATCCCCCTGGTCTGGAGCGGGCTGACCGTGCTGGATGCCTCGCCGGAAGTCAACCTGCCCTCGGCCTACACGTCGCAGACCGCACAGCGGTTGGGTTTGCCCGGTCGTGAAGGGGCAGACAGCACCGCTTTGCTGGGCTATCTCCAGGCCCATCCGCCGGGGACGAAGTACCTCGTCGCCGTGCCCAGCGCCCAGGTGGGGGCGCCGCTGGTGCTGGCCACCGGCCAACCGGTGCTCTACATGGGCGGCTTCGCGGGCAGCGACCCCGTGGTGGACGCCGAGGATCTGGCGGCCATGGTTCAGAGCGGCCAACTGCGCTATGTGCTCTTTGGCGCCGGGCGAGGCGCCCGCCCGGAAATCCAATCCTGGCTGGAGGCGACCTGTACCCCCGTGCCGGTCAACCTGAACGCCCGTGGGCAAGCGCTGCAACTCTACGATTGCCAGCCGTAGCCAGGGTGAACCTGCGCAAACGAGGTGCACCATGCGCTATCCGCTCACAACTCCTCAAAGTTGGCGCCCGCTGCCGGGCCTGCTCGACAGCCTGCCCATCCCGCGGAGGGAGGTCGCCCGCTTCCTCAAGTTCGCGCTGGTGGGCGCACTGGGGACGGTGATCGACTTCTCGCTGCTCAACCTGTTCCACTTTGGGTTGGGCTGGCCCAGGGGGGTGGCCAACACCGCGTCCGTCTTCGTGGCCGTGCTCAGCAACTTCACCTGGAACCGGCTGTGGACTTTCCCCGAGTCGCGTCGGCGGCCGTTGCGCAGCCAACTGCCCATGTTCCTGAGCGTGTACGCGGTGGGTTATCTGCTCAACCAGGCCCTCTTTCTGGGCAGTTACGCGCTGATTTTCGGCCCGTTGTTTGCTCCGGGGCTGGCGGTGAACCTGGCGAAAGCCCTGGCCAACCTGCTGGGCCTGTTCTGGAACTTTGGGGCTAACCGGCTGAGCACTTATCGGGGGTTGTAGGGGTATAATCCGGCCCGC
>RFJM01000117.1 GCA_003694905.1 Caldilineae bacterium | reverse complement strand
AGCCACAAGAGCCAGGACCAGGCAAAGGCGAGCAAGAAGAAGAGTAAGAGGTTGCGGGTTTCGGATGAGTGGCGCATTCTTTCCTCCATGAACTCCGCGGTGGTAGCTCGGGCATGAGGACGGCACGCCGTCCTTCATGCACCCGGGTCCAGTCCTGAGAGTTTTTTGTTCGTTTCAGCCCCAGCATATGCCCGCGGAAGTCACATCGGAAAGTGCCGGAAGTCATGTTGGTGGGTCACGTTCTGGCATGACCCGGAGCGACAGGCTATCTTTCTTGTTCGGCGTAGTACCTCTCCGCCTCATCCGCCCATGTGTGCCAGGCGGGTTTGGGCGTGCCGTCGGCCCTGCGCAGGCCGAAATAGCAGAGGAAGGAGACAAAGGCCCTCAGTTGGGCGGGGTCGGGGCTTTGTCCGGGTTCGAAGAAGGAAAGGGCCTGGTTCTGGCAGGTTTGGGGTGTCGAGTCGTGCATTGCGAACCAGGATAAGAAGAGGATGTCGCGACCCCTCTTACGCAAAGTCTCGAAGATTTCGTGTACATATTGGGCCTGGGCAGCTTCGGAGCCATCCAGTTCGGGTGCCGTGCTCCACCCCGTCTCGACGATGGCGAGGGGCGTGGGGCCGGCGGTGTTCAGCATGTTTTCGACATAGCCGTCGAAGAGGGCCGGGTCGCGGGTGAAGTGATATCCCTCGTCGAAAAGGTATAGGGTGAAGGCGATGTAATCACCTCGGTTGAGACGTTGCACAATGTCAAGTGTTCCGCCGGTTTCGGCATCGTGATAGGCAAAGACGATGCCTACAGGGAGATCGGGGTTGACGACATGCACGGCCGCTCGCGCCTGTTGGAACGCCTGCGCGTAGGTTTCCACCTCATCCCGGTGGCGGGCAAAGTAGTTGTTCACTTCGTTGCCGATGGCGAGATAGTGAAGACGACCGGCATATCGCCGGGCCAGAGCAGCTGCAAAAGCGGCCAGTCGTTGCTTGAATCGTTCATCCGCGAAGGTGGCATTCTCCAGGTCGGGTGGCACGCGGCCACGCACGCTGGTGTGAATGACATTGACGACGAGGGACAGCTGCAGATCCTCCAGTTGATGCGCTTCGACGATGTAGTCCAGTACTCGCCAATCATACTGCCCCGGCGCTTTCTCGATTTCGCCCCACTGGGTGTAGTAGTGCGAGACCAGGACGCCGTTCTGGCGCGCCAGATAGAGGGCTTGCTGATAGGCGGCCGGGTCGAAGGCGCTATTCTCTCCAGAAGCCGGCACAATGACCATTCCCGGAGCGCCTCTTGCGAGGCGGGGCGGACGCCAACTCGTATCGCAGGCGGGCTCAACTTCAGCGAGGAGGGGGCGATAGTCTTCAAAACGGCTGCGCGGTGCTGCCAGGGTAATCTCAAAAGACTGGGCGGCGCAGTACACGAGGAGGGTACGCATGTACAGGCTATCGGCGATGGTGAGTTCGAAGGTGGCCCGACCCGGTGATATACTGTCCTGTACCAGATTGACCTCCTCGTTTTTCTGTGCCCATTCTTGCAGGTTTTCGCCTACCAATCGTGGGGGCAGCGGCCAGGGCTTGATCCACAAGGTGGCGGTGCCGTCGCCAATGCTGTGGATGACCGCGTTGTCGTCGCTGGCAGCCTGTGGCCAGGCAGGTAACCGCACGCTGAAGTCTCCGTGGGCAAAGGTCTGCCAGCTGTCCGATGTTCCACCGGCGCCAGGCAGCTCACGTCCCTGCCCGCAGGCCAGGGTGAACAGGAGGATCGACAGACCGAGGAACAGCAGGCGCACGCGCATGGGTGCCTCCGTAGATAGCCCGGTGGTGACCGTGTTAGCCTCGATGATACCATTTTGGCCCGTTGGGTGCACGTTCGGTGCAGCCTTCCCGATGAAGGCCACAACCGATTTCGCGAAAGAGCCCGTGTCAGTTTGGCCGGTATGTTTTGTAGGGCCACTGACCGGAAGTCAGCCTGCTTGGGCCTGCGGCCGGAGGGTAGCCTACGCCGTCCCAAGACTGGTCGACGGAGGTCGGCCTTTGGCACAGCCTGCGCGGGCCGGCTTTCAGGCGGTCGTGGTCGCTGACCGGAAGTCGGCCGCCTGTCATCGCGGATTCTCGCGCCTGCCTGGACAGGCTGGAAAGCCTGTCCCACAAGTTATCGGCCTTTGGCACTGCCTATGGAGTCCGGGTTTACCCCGCGTTACGTGGTGCCTCTGTTTGCCATCGGCGGACTTGATACAGTTTCTTCGCGAAAAAGGGGTTGCTTTTGTGACCCAGATTCCATATAATGGTGAGTAAGTTTCCTACAGTCAGGTTTCGCGATCCCTCGACTCCGGTGCTGTCCCGCTGGGGCACTCTCGCCCACCTGGGTTGCAGGGCCATACGGTGTTGGAGGCCATATGGACCTGTTGCAACAGTTTGCCACCGTGTTGAGTCAGTTCCTGGCCAATCAGATCGGAGGTTTCGCCGAGAACTCGATTGTTCAATTCCTGAACAACGATGCTTATAGAGCCGGGTTT
>RFJM01000116.1 GCA_003694905.1 Caldilineae bacterium | reverse complement strand
GCGGGCATCCGGCCCCACCTCCGTGGCTGCGCCGGGCGGCAGCGTTGTTCTACGGCAGGGGAGAGGCGCAGCCACGGAGGCCGCCGACGAAGTCGGCGGGCGGGCGCCGCCGCATCGCGCCGCGGCCCACCCCGATTCAACTGCTTCTCGCCACCGTGGTATAATCATCACCACAGCCCCTCCCGAGCGATGTCTGAATCCCTGCCTCCCAACCCTGCCGTCCTTGCCGACCGTTTCAACACCCTGCGTTATGACCCCGAGGAGAACGCGGTCATCCTCCTCAACCGCGCCCTCTATCCGTTGCGCAAGGAATTCGTCGTCTGCAGGACCGTCGAAGACGTCGCGCGTGCCATCGAGACCATGATCGTTCAGGGGGGACCGCCGCTCGCCTATGCCGCGGGCCTGGGCCTGGCCCTGGCCCAGCCTGACCCCCGCGCCTATCGTGCCGCTGCCGACCGCCTCTTGGCCACGCGTCCTACCGCCGACGACCTCCACCACATCATTCCGGCCGCGCTGCAGCATGCATTGCAGGCCCTGGATACGGGCACCGATCCCAAGGCGGCTGTTCTCACCTTCGTCAACGGCGAGATCGAGCGCGGCAACCGTGTCAGCCGTCTCTGTGGGCACCACGCTGCCGACCTCCTGCGCGACGGTGACACCGTCCTCACCCATTGCATCGCCGGCGCCGCCCTCTGTTGGATGCTGTGGATCGCCAAACACCAGGGCAAGTCCATTCATCTCATCGCCACCGAGACGCGGCCCTACCTCCAGGGCGCCCGACTCACCGCTCAGTCCGCCGTCGAGATGGGCATACGCTGCACCCTCATCACCGACGGCATGCCGGCCCATCTCATGAGCCAGAACATGGTCGACAAGTTCATCTGTGCAGCCGACCGCATCACCCTCGACGGCCACATCACCAACAAAGTGGGTACCTTTCAGATCGCCCTGGCCGCGCACTACCACGGTATTCCCTTCTACGTCCTTGGCTACGACGGTCCCGACCCGGCCACCCCTTCGGCCTCCGACATCCAGATCGAATGGCGTGATGGCACAGAAGTGCTTCATTGCCTGGGTCATCGTACCGCTGTTGAAGGGATTGACGCCCTGTACCCCGCTTTCGACATCACACCCCCGCATCTTATCTCAGCCATCGTCACCGACCGGGGCCTTTTCCCACCCACCCTGATCAGCCGATATTTTGATTCTTGAAGGAGCATCCCATGAGCATGTCTCGAAATAGCCGTGGCACTTGCGTTTTCTGCGGCAGAGAAATGAGCGGGCGCGGCATGACCCAACATCTCAAGTCCTGTCCGGAACGTCAGAAAGCCATCGCCGAAGCCGATCAGAAGATCAAGGGTATCAGAACCCTATACCACCTCCGGGTTTCCGACGCGTGGAGCGGTTACTATTGGCTGCATCTGGAAATGCAGGGGGATGCCACCTTAGACGATTTGGACCACTACCTCCGCGCAATCTGGCTGGAATGTTGCGATCATTTGAGCGCCTTCAGAATCGGCGACGTCTTCTACTTCAGCTATCCACCGCCAGGGGGGTGGGGACAGGAGCGCGATATGAATGTGCGGGCTCGCCGCATCTTGTCGCCCGGCATGGAGTTCAACTATGAGTACGACTTCGGCACGACCACCGAACTGATCATCAAGGTGTTGGATGTGCGAAAGGGCGGACCGCTTTCATCGCGACCCCTCTTCCTGATGGCCCGGAACAGCCTCGAGCCCCTTCCGTGCTCGCAATGTGACCAGCCTGCCACACAACTCTGCACTTCCTGCGTTGATAAGCACGGCTTTTACCTGCTCTTCTGTGAGCAACACGCAGCCGAACATGGAAGAAAGGAAGCCTATCATTTCGAGTACATGATGGGGATCTGGAACTCGCCTCGCACGGGCCAGTGTGGTTACGAGGGACCCGCAGAACCGCCTTATTGATGCTATGCCGGAGCAAGTCAAGGCCCTCATCATCGGTGGTACGGCCGCGTATGGCCTGGACCTGGCGCCCTTCGCCCAGGTGCACGATACTTGTGTCCTGGAGACACCGTACGGCCCCTCTCCTCCCATCCATATCCTCCGACCACCGGGCCACGAAACCCCGGTTGCTTTCTGCTCGCGACACGGCCCCGACCGTCTGACCCGTTCCGCCGCCTTCATCAACCATCGCGCCCTCATCTGGGCTGCCAGACTCCTCCGTGCTCAAGTCATCTTCTCCTGGAACGGCGTGGGCGCCATCGCCGGCCACCTCCAGGTCGGCGACCTGGTAGTGCCTCATGACTTCATCGACTTCACCCGTACCCGGATAACCTCCTTCGACCGTACCGACCTCACTGCAGCCGAAGGCCCAGCCTTTCATCCCCAGGCCCGGTCTGCCATCATCGCTGCTTTCGAGCCCGACGCCGCCGTCCACAACGGCGTCTACGTCTGCACCGAAGGCCCTCGCCTGGAAACCGCCGCCGAGATCGAGCTGTACCATCGCGCCGGCGCCGACATCGTAGGCATGACCCTTTCCCCCGAGGTATTCCTGGCCCAGGAAATCGGCGTGCCCTACGCCAGCCTGTGCTATATCACCAACTATGCCACAGGCCGCGCCCGTCATCGTCCTCCCCGCCGCCGGTTTGGCCCCGAAGTCGCCCACACCTGCCTTCCCCTGCTCCTTACCGCCGCACGCCTCTACCGGCCCTAGCCATGCCTAACCTCCTCATCCTGGCGCATCCCCTCCCCCCGCGTGCTCTGCAGGAACTCGGCAGCCTCGAAAGCGAACGCACCCTCAGTACCCCCTACGGCCCTGTGGGGCCCTTTGCGCGGCGCCGCCTGCCCGACGGACCAGACCTGTGGATTCTACCCTACTTCGGCGGTCCCGCCCGTACCGATCCTCGCGCGACCCTCTGGGCGGCCAAGGAACTGGACGTACAGCGCATACTCGCCTGGGACAGCGTCATCGCCCTGGTTCCGGATCTCCGCCGCGGGGACATCGTCTTGCCTCGGGACTACATCGACTGGACCAAACATCAGCCCAGCACCTTCTTCGAGCGAACCGGCGCCGGCTACATCAGACAAGATCCCGCCTTCTGTCCCGACATCAGCGGTGCCATCGCCCAACACATCCCTGCAGCCATCCCCGTCGTCTATCTCGGCGCCGAGGGCCCCCGACGCGAGACCGCCGCGGAGGCTTACATGTTCGCCCAATGGGGCGCCCAGGTCCGCGGTCTCAACCTGGTGCCTGAGGCCTACCTGGCCAAGGAACTGGAACTTTGCTTCGCCGCCGTAGGCGTCGTCACTGCCCTTGCCGCCGGCCTGCCCCAGCCCCCTGCCGGAGGCGAGGTGCGGCGGGCAGACCGGACCGTCCTCCAGGCTCTTCCTGCCCTCTTCGATGCCCTGCCCCAGCCTCCCACCTGCGG
>RFJM01000115.1 GCA_003694905.1 Caldilineae bacterium | reverse complement strand
GTTCAGTGGCTACAAGTGGAATCAGGGGGTGGGGTGGACAGGAAGCGGGGGAGGGCCTACAATTCCGCCTCCCTCCCGGGCCTCGGCTCACGAGGTCCACGGAAACCCAGTGGCTACGTAGCTCAGCTGGTTAGAGCACATCACTCATAATGATGGGGTCGGTGGTTCGAGTCCACCCGTAGCCACCAACAACCTTTCCGATAACATCCAGAGAAGGCCGGAAATCCAAGAGAAAACAAGGATTCCGGCCTTTCTTTTGTCCGGGTTCGTCCGAAGAAGAGCATTGACGTGCCCCCAAATCTGGGGGCACCATTGGGGGCACATCGCCCCCACATGGGGGCACCGGGAAAGTGGATTCGAACCGGAAACCACGCCCATTCGAGGACTGCCACGATGCCTCTGACAGACGTCAAAATCCGCAACGCCACACCCCGCGAACGTCCCTTCAAGCTGTTCGATGAAGAAGGGCTGTATCTCGAAGTCAGACCCACCGGCGCGAAGCTGTGGCGGCTCAAGTACCGCTTCGCTGGCAAGGAGAAACGCATCGCTCTG
The DNA here is from genome assembly GCA_003694905.1 of Caldilineae bacterium. Classification (GTDB taxonomy): domain Bacteria; phylum Chloroflexota; class Anaerolineae; order J102; family J102; genus J102. The sequence goes on along the minus strand of RFJM01000115.1, from coordinate 7,624 downwards.
GGCCGGTATCCCGAGGTCACGCTGAAAGACGCACGCAAGCGGCGCGACAAGGCGCGCGTCATGCTGAGCGACGGCATTGACCCCTCCGAGGTTCGCCGCCAGACAAAACAACGCCAGCGGATTCTCTCGGAAAGCGCCTTTGAGATCGTGGCCCGCAAGTGGATGGCCGACCATCTCAAGGAGAAATCCGACGGCCACCGGGCCCGCGTTCGTCGCTGCCTGGAGCGGGAAGCTTTCCCAGCCATCGGCAAGCGCCCCGTGAGTGAGGTCACGACTGCCGACGTGCGCGCTATCGTGGAGCGGGTCCACAGGCGCGGCACCACGGACACCGCGCGCCGGACCGCGCAATACATCGGCATGGTGTTCCGCTACGCCATCGCCTGCGGCCTGGCCGAGAGCGACCCCACTGCCGCCTTACGTGGCTTCCTGCCGAAGAAGGAGACCCGTCACATGCCCGCGCCCACCGATCCGGTCCGGGTTGGCGAAATCCTCCGCGCCCTCGATGCCTTCCAGGGCACGCCAACGGTCGCCGCCGCCATCCGGCTGCTGCCTTACCTGTTCTGCCGACCGGGAGAGCTTCGGACCATGCGGTGGGAGGATGTACATCTAGACGGCGACCATCCGGAATGGCGATACACAGTCGGCAAGACGAACACGCCGCACCTGGTGCCGCTGAGCCACCAGGCCGTGGCCATCCTCGAGGAATTGCAGCCGCTCACCGGACACCTGCCGGGCGGCTGGGTGTTTCCGGGCGGGCGCACGCCCTTGCGCCCAATGTCGGACATGGCCATGGGTGCGGCCTACCGGCGCCTGGGATTGGACACCCGCGAGGAGATTACGCCTCACGGTTGGCGATCTGTCGCCCGCACCTTGTTGCACGAGCGCCTGGGTTATCCCGGCGAGGTTATCGAGCATCAGCTGGCCCACGCTGTGCCGGATGCCTTGGGACGCGCCTATAACCGCACCCGCTTTCTAGACAAGCGCCGCGAGATGATGCAGCGATGGGCGGACTACCTGGACATGCTCCGGGCCGGCGATGTCGGGAAGGTGGTGGCGTTGAAGGCGGGGAGATGAAAAACCCCGACGGCGCACCACCGCCGTCGGGGGGAACTGGAAATCCAGGAAGAGAGGACTGCAATGACAGGATACGAAAAACGTGCAAAAGAAAACAGCGAGTGGCTGAAGAAATACCGTGAAGAGATCAAGTCCGGCAAGCGCCGCGCGGTTGTACATGCCCGCTGGCAGCTTGAGGCAGGTGCGCCTGTGAGCGATGAAGAACTCAGGCGCTGGCGAGAATGGGATCCGAAGGCGGACCATCGCGTGAAAAAATGAGACGGCGCACCACCGCCGGAGCAAGTTTTGAGGACTGCAACACTTGCGCCCAGACCATGAACCATTCCGTTTCTCTGACTCTGATCGCGCGCGAATCATCGCCGCGCTGATTGAAGTCGATCCATCCATCGAATCCAGAGCGGCTGGCATCATTCCAGAGATTGAGGCCGCAATCAGCCGATACCGGTTTTCGGAAAGTAGTCGGTTGGAACGGCCCAGCGAGGCCCGTAGAAGCCTGGTGAGTAGGTTGCGATCCCGAAAGCCGCTGCATTCCATCCTTCAATCGCTGCGACCCCAGGAGCGCGCCTGGTTGCGTATGGCGATCGCAAGCGCGCAGCTGCGCGGGCAAGATGCAAACGACAAGGATGCGCTTGTACATGCGTTGCAGAGTATGGGCGTTCAGCGCTATGACAGCATGGGTTTGGATTTGCTGATCGTGGAGCTTTGTCACCTGTTCAACGAGGCGACGGGAAAAACTCCCACACAATGGCGTGATTGGCGAACGAACGAGGAACGAAGCAACGCCGGACCCTTCATTCACGCCGTGACCGAATCCGCTGGCATAGCCATCACGCCAAGCCGCATCCGTGCGGCTGTCGAATCCTGGCGGCGTGTGCAAATCCTGCTCAGCGTGCCTGTCTGATCTTCCAATTTTTTCTCAAAAAATCCCCCTTACGCATTCCCGTCCGATCCATGGCTTACTTTCCGTGTCCAACGACAACGGGAGTGAATCAATGCGTTCCGACAATCTTCGAATTCTTCGCCCTGCCGAGGCCGCGAAAGCGCTTGGCGTTAGCCGAAGCACGTTGTACCACTGGTGCAAGCATGACCCCGACTTTCCGCCCAGGATCCAGATCGGCCCGCGTTCGACCGGCTGGCTTGAAAGTGACTTGCTGGCTTGGCTTGAGTCCAGGCGGAAAATGGGCCTCAAGGACGCGGTGTGATGCCCAAGCGCCGCCCTCCATACCACCGGCGCTTGGTCGCCCTGCTCGCTGATCGGGACCGCTGGGGCCGGTATACCGGCTGCACTCCGGATGCCGTGACGGTCTGGGTGACATGCGGACCCGATGCCTGGTACCAGGCCCGGCGCTGGGCGGCAGAGACCCCGCCTCGCCTGTTCCTGGTTTGTCCACCAGGCGAGGACCCGGCACGGTTTGACTGGCGCATCCTGGCAGACCATTCGCCGGTGTTGATCAGTGCCGCCGGGCCAGTCTCCCGCACCGACATCGAGTTCCTGGCCGCTGCGATCCTGCGCGACGGCTGCGAACGGGTGCTGGCGTTGGTGGACGGGCGGATCGTTCGATTCACGGCAGACGACACGGAGGCAGCTGCATGAGCGACGAGCGCCCCCCTATCGAGTACAAGGGGCCGCACGATGCCGTGATTCGTTTTCCGCGTCCGGCCTCTAGGTTGCCTTCGTTCGACGATCTTGCTTGGGATATTGAGACGGCGCGATCCGCGCCCCTACACCCGCCTGAGCTGATCGAGCGGTACCTGTTCCGTACCCTGCGCGTGCTGGCGGCCGGTGGCGGTACCGGAAAGACTGCGCTGCTACTGCATGAAGCTGCCTGCCTCGCGCTGGGCCGACCAGTCTTCGGCCTGCTGCCGGTCCTGCGTTCAGGCCGGACGTTGTACATCACCGGAGAGGACAGTGCCGAGGAGCTTCAGGCCCGGCTGGCCCGGATCGTGGACGCGATGGACTGCGGCCGTGATGAACGGCAGATCGTGCAGGATGGCGTTCGATTCCTCGATCTGGCCGGAGAGGATGCCCGGCTGGTCGAGCCGGGAAGTGGGCGCACGTCTGAATTGACCTTCGATCTCGCGGCGACCTACCAGGATTCAGGGATTGCGCATGTTGTGCTCGATCCACTGGCGAGCTTCGGCGCCGACGACGAGAACGTCAACGGCAACGTGCAGTCGTTGGTGAACGCGGCCCGGCGGATCGGCAAGGGCCTGGGTGCTGCTGTGACCCTGTGCCATCACGTCGGCAAGGCATCGGCGCGCGATGGCGCCGAGGACGCCTACGTCGGGCGCGGAGGTTCGGCGCTCGCGGACGGCAGCCGCATCGTGCATGTCCTGCGACCGGTTGCGGACGACGAGCAGTCAAAAGCACCCATGACAGCCCTGGCTGCGCTGCGCGAGGCGGAGCACGGCGCCCTGCTGCGGCTGGCGACGCCGAAGATGAGCCATGCGCCCCGGCCGCCGGCGCTGTGGATCGTGAGGGATGGTTGGAAGTTTCAGGCATTCCGCGAGGTTCAGCGCGACCCGGATGCAGAACGACGTGCTCAAGTGGAGCAGGTTTTGAACTTTGTTACGGAAGCAGTCAAACGGAAAAGGTTTTTTACCCAGAACGACCTGGAGGCGCACCGCGATGAAATGGGGCTCACGAGAGAGGAGGTCCGTCGTGCCGTTTCGGAGTTGAAGGTGTCTGGGAGATTGGTTCTGGCGCCGTTGCCGAAGCGACTTTGTGCCGGGGCCAGGAAGCATTACTTGTGCCCTGCTGATTCTGTGCCGGAGCGCGAAGAATGAGTGCATTGCGCCAATTGCGCGGCATTGCGCCATTCAATCGCGGCGCAATGGCCCGGGGGGTAGGGAACGGGGGGGTACCACGCCGCGCGCACTATTGCGCGGCGGGGTTACCCTCCCCCCGTAGGGGGGAGGTAGTCGGCGGCGTAATAGCCGAAGCACGGTTGAGGGCGAAGCGATGGATGCCAAGCAGCGGAGGAATACGCGCCGGCGGAACCAGAAGCCGCCGCGCAATGGGATCAGCCTGGAGAACCTGTCGCCAGAGGAGCGGAGACGGTATCTCCGGGGCTGGGGAATGTTGGCAACGACGACGAGGAGAGAAAGCGATGAGCGAGACAGATGACCTGCTGACCTTGACGGCGCGGACGCGCACTCTGGCGCTGAAGTGCGCCGACAATCTCCAGGACTGGCGACGTGAACTGGCAGTCAAGCGTCTGCGGGAAGCGCTGATGGCGCTGGAGGAGAAGCCGGACCGCATAAGCGCGGACGGGGCGCTTCTGATCAATGCCCCGGGCGCAAACGCCGCGCAGGAAACCGCCTCGCAGCCGCTGAGCGGCGATCTTGGCGCTGGAAGGGTAGACCAGCGGTCAGAAGAATCGGCGCTCTCAGCGCTTCTGAGCGTGCCGTGTATGACGCGCGATCCGTTTTGACGAAACCAACCACGAGGACGAGACGACGATGAGCAAGAAAGCGAAAACCACCGATGCGCCGGAACTCCCCGCCGAACTGACGCGCCTGCGCGAGCTGGAGGCCGAGCTGCGCGACCTGCTGCGCCGGCGGGAGCAGATCGAGGGGCTGCTGGAGAAGGCCCGCGCCGAGCTGCAAGAGGCCAAGCGCCAACGCGCGAGCCTGGCGCATCTGAGCGGCACAGACACGCTGGACCGGATTCGCGAGGCGGAACGGGAAGCCGCCTCGAAGGTCGAATCGCTGACGGAAGACCTGCGCGACATGGAGAACGGCGCCGAAAACCTCAAGCTGGAAATCATCGAGGCGGAAAAGGCCGCTCGCAAGCCTGTCATGGACTGGTGGCGCGCGCGGAAGGCCGAGATCGTCGACCGGATCGCACCCATCGCCGAACAGCTCCGGCCGCTGCTGGGCGATCTACGCCAGGCGACGGAAGGCGAGACGTTGTCGTCGATGCCCGACGAGCAATTCTGGCGAACGGTGGTCATTCCGCTGCTCACCGGAGGCGGGGCGCTTCCCAGCGGTTCGGTCCAGGACGTCCCGATCTCGAAATACCAGCTTGAATCCGCCCTGGTGTCCGATCAAGAACGCTACGTCCAGCGCGATCTGGCGAGGATGAATGCAGCGCCTGCCCAGACTTCGCCCCTGCCGGGCACGCCAAACATGCCGGGCCGCGTGGACTTCAATACCGCCGCTCAACGTGTCGCCCGCGAGCTTGGCCTGGATGCCGTGGCGGCAAAGGTGGTCGTGTCCCGCGCCCTGGATGATGGCCGGCTGAAGCATGTTCGATTCCTCGGAAAAATCATGGTCAAGGAAAGCGATCTGGGCGAACTCATCGAACAGATTGCCCTGGAACGCCTGGAGAAAAAGAGGACGGCTTGATGATGTCGAACGAGGAAGCCCGCCGGGCTGCTGCCGCTCATGCCCGGATGTTGCGGAACGAGACGGAGCGTCTGCGGCGGATGGTCAAGGCCGAGGAGCGCAACCGGCGGCGTCTGCCGCCAGCGTTCCAGGCCCCGTGGCGCGGGTTGAAACGATAGCGGGTTGATGAGAGGACATGACCATGAGACTGACGCCGAAACAGGAAGCCTTTGCACAGGCTTACGTTGAGACCGGCAACGCCTCGGAGGCTTATCGGGAGGCTTACCCGAAGGCCCGGAGCTGGAAGCCGGAGACGGTGCACAGCAAAGCCAGCCATTTGCTGAACAATGGCAAGGTTTTGGCAAGGATCAATGAGCTGCGCGAAGAATTGGCCCGCCTGAGCCTCTGGACCCGTGAGCAGTCCGTCCGGGCGCTGGCGGAGATCGTCCAGACATCGGACAAGCCTGCCGAGATCATCGCCGCCGTCAAGGAACTCAACGCCATGCACGGCTACAACGCGCCGGAAAGGCTTGAGGTCTCGGGAACCCCGCCGGCGCCGGTCATCCTCAAGATCGGCGACAGGATCGTTGACCCGAAGGAACTGGGGTGGTGACGGTTCGCACGATAACATTGATTCCTCGATGTCCTGCTTGAAACATTGGCCGCCTTCGGGCGGTCTCTTTTTCCTCCGGCAGTGGATGAATGATGGATGGGCGAAATCATGCATATCTGCACAGTTTGCCTTGACAGGAGCATTGATGCTCCAATTTGAGCATTGGGCCGCAAATCAGAAGTCGAAGAGGTCGAACATGAGCAGCCAGTTCCGCGCAGGTACCGGTTCGGCATGGAGTAGGGAGAAAGCCGAAGCGGTGCGAAAATTCCTTGAGAAACAGCTCGAGGACCCGACCCTGAGCGACGGGCTGCGTCAGTACATGGAAAGGCAGCTCGACTGGATCAAGCGCGGATGTCCTGCAGGAGAACTGATACCCGAGCATATCCAGGAGAGGATGAACGCGGAAGCCGGAGCATGACTTGACTTTGAACGCTGCTGCACTATCCTGAACATGCCGCCGCGACACGGTGGCCCGGTTTGGCAGCCGGAAACCAGAGGCGCAGCAAGCGCCGTTCGAGCGCTTTTTTCATGCCCGCGTTCATGGTGGGCCGTATCGGGGGCCCTTCGGGGCCGCCGGTTCCTCTGGGCCGGTCTGCCAACCCGGTGCGGTCCGCCACCCATTGGCAGGGGTGGCGGTCTCGAACTCAACCCAGAGGAGACCAGACCATGAACGCATCCGATCCCGTCACCACCCGCGCCATGCGCGCGCTCCAGGAACTCGCTTCCCTGCTCGACGCCATCGCCCGCACGTCCACCGACGACGCCAGCCGCGACCTGGCCGGTATCGGGGCCCGCCTGGCGCGCCAGAGCGAGGAAGACGTCATTGCAGCGGCCGCACACCGCGACAGCGAAGGGAGGGCTTGACCATGAGCACCGCACGCAAGACGCCCTCTCTGACGCCGCCTCGCGTCCAGGTATCGCCGCATGCGCTGGACCTGCTGCATCACCTGCTGGGGCTGCAAGCGGCGCTGAGCGCCTGCCAGGCGCTGCCTGACCGCATGGACGACATTCCGCCCCACGAGCGGCCCCTGGCGCACCTGGTGGCCGGATACGCCCGGGACCACGCCGGCGACGTGGACCGGCTGCTGGACGACTTCCGCGCCCTGGGCGTGAGGAGGGTGCTGCGATGAGCGAGGAGCGGGAGGATCTGAGGCCCCGCAGCGTCTCGCAAGCCCTGATGCAGTACCGCGACCTGCGGGAATACCTGGATTGCTATTTCTCCGTCCGCGAGCCGCTGCCTGCCGACGTGCGCCGACGCATGGAAGTCCTGGCCACATGGATGAGCGCCGAGACCATGGCGCAGAACCTGGCGGCGTCTCTGCGCGCCCTGTGGTGCGCCGTGCAGTCCGGTGAGATGAGCGATTCCGACGTATGCGATGTCCTGTGGCTGCTGGCCGAACAGGCCGAGGCTGTGGCCGACGTGGCATTCGCTACGGAGGAGCTGCATGGGCGGCTGCATCATGACGACCTGATACTGGCCAAGCGGAAGAGATCCGCCAGCCGGTCAGGTAAGACGGCGGCATGAAGGCGGCAGCGAGGCCATCCTGGGGGCAAATATGGGGGCATGCCGAAAAATCAGAATCGACGAAATTGATAAATAACAACAGG
>RFJM01000114.1 GCA_003694905.1 Caldilineae bacterium | reverse complement strand
GGTAGGCGTGGGTGTTGTCGTGGGGGTGGACGTGGCCGTAGGGGAGGGTGTGGCGGTGGGGCTGGGAGTTGCGGTGGGGCTCGGTGTAGGGGTTGGCGTGGGCGTCGGAATCGGGGCGCCCTCGGTGGTGATGCGCGCCAGACGCACCTGAGTCCCCGTGACATAACCCACGTAGAAGTCCGCCGTGGTGCCGCGTGCGCCTCCGGCAGTCACACGGGCATAGGTATGGTGGGCGGAAATGTCGTCCATAGGAATCTCATTGTCGAAGAGCCAGTCATCGGTCATGAGATTGGCATACATGTGCAAGGTGTCATTGCCCTTGCGATACACCAGCACACAGCGATTGCCCGCACACGCCAGGTCGTGGGTATGGCTGCTCGTGCTGGACGTGCCGGGAATGACAGCCGGTTCTTTTACAAAGTGACCCCGATTATCCACGACTGCCATCATCAGTTTGGCCGAATCGGCGCTCGGATCTGTATAGTTGGAGACCTTTGACCAGACAATAACCCAAAGCCGATAGAGATCGAGGTATGCCACGCGAGGATCTCTCATGGCAAAGTCCGTGTCGCTGTTGCCCCGGCTGCCCAACGCCACCGTGATCTCCGGCCCCAGCGCGATCTGTCCATCGGTATAGGTAACATAGCGGCCAAAGACTTCGCGATAGCCTGTGTTTTGGGTCTGATCGCCATTGCGCTCGTCCTCCCAAACCACCAGCCAGCGTCCGTCGCCGCCGGCGATGTCGGGGTTTTCCTGGTGGCGGGGTAGCCGCGTGCCGGGTGTGTCAGCCTGAGAGATGAGGATAGCGCCCTGCTGCTGTCGCGCCCCCCCGCGAATGAGCTGCCCGTAGATGTCTTTGCTCACCTCGATGCCGGCCACCGTCTCGTAGCGTTCGCGTGTGTCGTGCCAGACGACGAGTACCGTGTCGGGGGCCAGCACTGCCACGACCGGCTCCTGCTGACAACTCCAGTCGTAGGGCGTGTTCCAGGGACTGATGAGATCCGGCGGGGGGCTGTACCAGGCCAGATCTCTGACAGGTGCACCCAATCTGCCGTTGAGACTCTGGTAGATGCGATAGTCGACATCGTAGCAGGTGGTGGTGACCAGATCACCGGCCTCGAGGGGCTGGTCGGGCAGGCTCATCCAGGCGTTGTGCTGCCGGTCGGCCCAGGGGTCATAGGCGGTGGCAGGCCATTCTTCGTTGTGATAGCGGCCCGAGCCGGGCGGATATTCGCCCCCTGTGGCGATGGCCACTTCTCCACCCATGGGGCGGCCGTCGCTGTCGTAGAAACGTGCGTAGATGTCGCTGTTGGCATTGATGCCGTACCAATCGACGCGGCCCTGGGGATCATTGCGCCCGTCCTCCCAGACCAGGAATACACGATCGCGGAGGCTCTCGTAGGAGAGATCGGGATGGGTCTGGGCTGCAGGGCCGGGGTTCGCCACCGACCAGAGAACCCGGATGCTTTCCGTGACCGGTGCAGTTGCTAGGGGGCCGGCGGCAAGGGCTTCTCTCCCACCGGAAGAGCCTGCTCCGGGCGCGAGGGCTCCGGCAAGCCATAGCAGGCAGGCCGAAATGACGAGCAGCGCCGGCAGTCGCCTGATCACGGGCGGGTGAGGATGAGGGGGAGGAAGAAGTGGCCAGAAGGTGTGGAGGTGGGAGTGGGTGAAGGTGTGGACGTCGGCGAAGAAGCGGGTGAAGGGGTAAGGGTCGGGGTCATCGTAAGGGTGGAGACGGGCGCAAAGGTGGGGGTTGCCGTGGGTGTGAGGTCGCTTGCGGCTGTGGGCGAAGGCGTGGGGGTAGGTGTAAGGGTCGGGGTTAGAGATGGTGTCGGGCTGGGGCTGGAAGTTAGGGTGGGTGTGGGGGTTGGTGTGGGCGTCGGGTCGACGCAGGCCTGCACACTCACATCATCCACGAACATCCAGGTCTTGTCCTCACGCCCATCGTTAGGGCTATCGTTAATAACTTCGAAATAGACGTAAACGGTACGGCCCCTGTAGGGAGAGAGATCGAAGCTGGCAGATTTCCAGGCGCGGTCGTTCTCGAGGGCGCTCATCAAGGTGGCCAGCACCCTGAAGTTGGGGCGTAGTAGCCGCATGCTCTGGGAGTCGCCGGCAGTGTCGTCGCTGGCGGGGTAGTACCAGAAGGAGAGGGTGAGTGAGGCGGCATCGGCAGGAAGGGTCACCATCTGATAGCCGGTGGACCAGGTCTGGCCGGCCGGGACCAGTTCGCCGTCGGGGCGACGCTCGGGTACTTGCAGGCGAGACATGTGGGGAAGGAGACCGAAGCGGGCCGAGCGGGAACCGGTATGCGCCTGGGCTGTGGTGTAGCCGGCGGTGCTGCCGGTGATGGGAAAGGTCCAGGCCAGGTCATCTTCGAAGCCGCCGTTGATCAGGAGCTCGCGGCAGGGAGCAGGGGTGGGTGTGGAGGTGGCGGTGGGCGTGGCGCTGGGACTGGGGGTGATTGTAGGGGTTGGGCTGGCGGTAGGTGTGGCGCCGGGATCTTCGATGACGGTGAAATCGAGAGGGCTGCTTTCGCCCTGCCAGTGGGCATGGTCGAAGGCGCGAGCGCTGAGCCGGTAGGTGCCGGCCGGCAGGATAAGGGTGGTGGTGATCTCGGACGCACTGCGGATGGCGACTGGCTGACCGTCCAGTAAGTACTCGACGGTGGTAACGCCGACGTTGTCACTGATGGCCGCGGTGACGGTGATGGGCCGATAGGCCAGGAGGGTGTCGCTGGCCGAAGGAGCGGTGATCTGAATGGAAGGGGGGACCATATCGGCGCCGGCATCGATGACCTTCTTGGGATCATCGGCCTGAGCAATGACGTAGCGAAGCGCTGCACGATTGCGTTCGGTCTGCTGGGGGATGACCGATGCCGGTGGATAGAAACCCGGTTTGGAGGAGCGGGGATAGAGCTCCCAGGTGACGGCGTAGATGCCCAACTCGCCGTAGAGCCAGTCGTCGGAATCGCCGTCGGTAATGTAGAGGTCGCTGGCCTGCTGCGCGTGATAGCCGTTGAGGCGGGCGATGCCGCGGGAGAGGGCGACGAAGATGTCGTGGTCCTCTACGGTCATGTCGGGAGGAATGTTGCTGTAGGTGTAGCCGTAAGGATAAAGGACCAGTTCCCCCCATGTGTGCAGCGAGACACTGATGGTGAGGTGGGGATGCGTGCGGGCGAACTGCATGAGCACCTGGGTTTCGGGCTCGGAACCAGGCGAGGGTCCTCGGTAGAGTATGCTGGCAGTGCTGCCACTGGAGCCGCCACAACATCCCCATCTGTAGGGGAAATTGCGGTTGAGATCGACACCAAAGGTGCCGTCTTTGTTATCACGACGATTCTTGCGCCAGTAGGGGGGCGAACTGCCGGTCCAGCGGTCGATGTCGTACTCGGTGCCGTCGGGGTTGAGGTTGGGGATGACCCAGATATCACGCTCGTTCACCAGATTGGTGGCCTCGCCCTCGCGTCCGTAGTTCTCGACCAGGTCGTGAATGAGATACAGGGCCTGTTCGAGAGTCAGATGTTCACGGGCGTGGGTGTTGGCGAAGATAAGGACGCCCTCTTCGTCAGGCTCATCCCGGTCGGGGTTGTCGGTGATACGCAGGGCCCAGATGTCGCGGCCCTCATGACTCTGGCCCAGCGACTGCAGGCGGGTGATGTGGGGATAGGCCGCGGCCACGTCCTGGAGGTCGCTCACCATTTCGGCGTAGTCGTGATAGTCGTCGAAGTCGGGCGGAAAGGCCAAGGGCTCGATGGCGGCCGGCTGCAGGCCCGTCTGCTGAACGGTGGAGAGGTGGCCACTGCTGACAGCAAAGACGACGCGACCATCCGGCTCGATACCCCAGAAGTCGTAACCGGCGTCGATGAGGGCCTGAGTCTGCTCGCGGCTGAGCCCGCGAAAGAAGACCAACCAGAAGTCCGGTGCCTGGGCGCGACTAAGCCATGGGGTAAAGGATAGCAGTATGAGACAGAGGAAGAGCAGAAGGAAACTGCGTTTCATGAAGCGAGGTCGTGGGAGGATGTGGGGGGACCCATCAATAGGAGACGGTGGCCGTCGGGATCGGTAACGTCTATGTAACGAGCCCAGCCTTCGTCGATGGGTGGTTTGGCGGGGATGTCATATTCTTGCAGGCGGCGATGAAGTGCGTCGACATCGGCGAAGCTCAATGCCAGGTACATGCCGCCTTCGCGGGGGGTGCCCGCTGCCAGGTAGATGCGAGTATTTCCCAGATGGACGATGGCCAGGTTCTGGCGCGGCTCCTGTACCGGCAGACCGAGGGGCCCCCGATAGAATTCTACGGCCCGCTGCAGATCGCTCACTTCCAGCCAGATAAATGCGAGTTCGGGATCGCGTTGGGGAGTGCTCATGTCTGGTTCCTTCCTGATTTGGCCGAGAGCGGCTCTTCCCCCCTCGGATGAGGAGATGGATTGACGCCCGGACCGGCGCGGTCTCTAGGCTCGGACTTGTTGGTGCCTGCCGGCGATGCCGGTATAATACCATGCGTTCCGCAAGCTTGTAACTTTGGTGAAGGCCGGTTGCATCTAAGAAGAGCCGGCGACATTCCGTTGCCGGCGGTCTTTGTCACGATCCTAGACCAACCACATCTCCCTTAACCATATGCCTACGCGTCTAGACATGGCAGACAAGAAGAAGCAACCCAAAGTCCTGATCTTTACCACACCAACCTGCGGATGGTGCAAGCGGGCCATGAAGTACTTCCGCCAGCACCGGATCAAGTACAAGGAGATCGATGTATCGCGAGACCCGGTCGCTGCCCGCGACATGCAGCGGATGAGCGGTCAGATGGGTGTGCCGGTGATCAAAATCGGCAACGAAGTCATCGTCGGCTTCGACCGCCCTCGAATCGACAAGCTTCTCTCGTTGCATTGAGATCCAGCCCTGAATAAACGAGTTCACCGCCCGTGTCCGCCGCGGGTTGTCTCAGCTGCGGCCGGGCTCTGATTCCAACAGAACGGAGTATGACATCATGAAAGTCGAACCTATGGGAGAACGTATTCTCGTAAAGATCATCAAGCAAGCCGACAAGACGTCCAGCGGCATCTATCTGCCGGAAACCGCCAAGGAAAAGCCCCAGGAAGGGGAAGTGGTGGCACTAGGTCCCGACGTGGACGAGGACGAAGTGCCGTTGAAGGTCGGTGATATCGTGATGTATCCCAAGTACAGCGGTACCGAAATCAAGATCGACTACGAGGAGTACCTGCTCATCGACGCCGGCGATGTGCTGGCTCGCATCATCCGCGACTGAAGCAATCGGTAGCGGGTCTGTTGCCGCAACACCGGTACCGGCTCCAACTGATTGGCGCGAACGCCTGCACAATGCGCTGTGCAGGCGTTTCTTTTTGCGGATACGACGGCGATAGAGGGCCGCGAACTGGAGTGCTGGCTGGGCTTTCGGGCCTGGTATAGGGCGCGTAAGGTGCCGCCGATGTCCCGGCCGCCATCGCCCTGGTCGTGCCTGTGCACGGCGCTCTGTGCTTTTCTGCTCCGTTCGGCCCTGCCCGAGAATCTGAACCCCCGGCGGCCTGCGTCGCCGGCCGGCGCCGCGGATGCGGGGGCGCTCCCCTGCACCCCCCGTAAGGTCCGTTCATAGCGAGCCGCAGGCGAAGCAATCTCCACCCCCTAAATGGGAGATTGCTTCGTCGCTTCGCTCCTCGCAATGACAGGTTGTGACCCCGGCGCCGCGGGCAGGGGTGGGTGCACCCTTCTCCTATAGCCACCTTGGCCGGCAGGACCGTGCACACCTGGGTGGCGAGTCACGATACGGGACCTGGCCGCGTTGGGTGGCAACCGTGACGCCGCCAAAGTCGGCTACGGAGCACTCAACGTTGAGC
>RFJM01000113.1 GCA_003694905.1 Caldilineae bacterium | reverse complement strand
GGGGATTACTACTCAGTTCAGCCGACTGCGAAGTGCGTTAGAAACGCACTCTCCAGCCATTGGTCAAGCCAATGGCAACCCGTTTCAACGGGTTTCGCGATACCAGGCGGGCAATTCATTGCTCGCCAAGGCCGGCCTGAGTAGTAACGAATGGGACACACAGCAGTTTGGATCCCATCCCTCCTCGAACACTTGACGCTTTCGTCGTCCCGGTTACGGATGATGGGTTGAAACCACAACTGGGACCGGTGTGCGTACTCGAAAGGCGTTGCCGATGGCTGCAGCAGTGTATCACCCCAGACGGCTGCCGCCCGATGGCCGCATCGCGGTCATTGGTGGCGGCCCGGCGGGCAGCTTCTTCGCCGTCTTCGCCCTCCACTTCGCCCGCCAACTGGGCCTGCGCCTTACGGTCACCATCTTCGAGCCCCGCGATTTCTCCCGCACCGGCCCATGGGGCTGCAACATGTGCGCCGGCCTCATCCCGGTGCGTGTCTTGCGAGAGCTGGCGGAAACCGGCATCCATGTACCGCCCTACGTCATCCGCGAGCGCATCAGCCACTACACCCTGCACACCGCCGCCGGCCAGATCCGCCTGCCACAGCCGGACCCGGACGGCGATGTGGTCAGCGTCTACCGGGGTGGCGGTCCCCGCTGCGGCCCCGCCTGGCCTCATCCCATCAGCTTCGATGGGTTCCTGCTCAACACCGCCCGCTCCTGGGGCGCTGAGATCATCCCCCAGCGGGTCATCTCTGTCTCTCTTTCGCCACGCCCCGTCGTTGAAACGCCCGAGAAGCGCTTCCCCGCCGACCTGGTCGTGCTGGCTGCCGGCGTAAATCGCCGCGCCATCGACTTCACCGACCTGCGCTACCAGCCGCCACCTCGCCAGCAGATGGCCCAGACTGAAATCTGCCTCGGCACTGAGGGAGTGCAACGAGCTCTGGGCGAAAGCGTCCACATCTTCCTGCCGCGCGATGGCAGCCTGCGCTTTGGCACCCTGGTGCCTAAAGGTCCGTGCATCAACGTTTCCCTGCTGGGCGATCAATTGCCTCAGGGTACCATCGCTCGCTTCCTGCGACTCCCGGACGTGGCTGCTTTCTTGCCGCCTGACGTACCTCGCGCCTGCGGTTGCCGGCCCCGCATCGCCGTCGGTCCTGCTCGCCCCCTCTTCGCCGATCGCTTCGTGGCCGTGGGCGACGCCGGCATCACTCGCCTCTACAAGAACGGCATCGGCACCGCCCTCCGCACCGCCCGCCAGGCCGCCTACACTGCCATCTTCGATGGCATCAACGCAGGCGACTTCGCCGCCGGCTATGGGCCATTGTGCCGTGAGATTGCATGGGACAATCGAGCTGGCCGTTTCCTCTTCGCCTTCACGCACATCTTTCAGCACTACGGGTGGCTGACGTTGCCCCACCTCCGTTCCATCGCTGGGGAGCAGGCACTGCCTCCTGCAGAGCGTTTCCACAGCCGGCTGCTGTGGGGCATGTTCACCGGCACGCACCCATACCGCAAGTTGCTGGCCATGGCCTGCCGGCCTGGCCTGCACCTGCGATTGCTGCGCCACTTGCTGGAACCGGAAGCCGGCGCCGCCGAAGTCGCCTCTGGTAAGACGGGATAGCAAAAGGGACGCTCACAGCCACCCCCGCGCTTGCGTCTCGCGTGTTCTCCGCGTACAATTAATTCCAGAACCCATTCACACCTTGCACAGTTGAGAGGGAATATCATGCGTCGCCCGGTGTACATGTTCATACTGGGGCTGTTTCTTCTGCTTCTAACTGCCTGCAGTCGTCCAACCTATCCTTTTGTGCGCCTCAATGTGGAAGCAGAAGGCGCAGTGGTAGCGGCCGAACGGGCCGCTGGCCGGCTTCCCCTCCGCGTGGCCATAGCTGCTGTCATCTCCCCGAAAGCCACCTTCGACACGTACAGCCCGCTGCTAGACTACCTGGCCAAGCGGCTGGATCGCCCTGTCGAGCTGTTGCAGCGCCCGACATACGCCGAGATCAACGAACTCCTGCGCACTGGCCAGGCGGACATCGGCTTTATCTGCGGGGGGGCCTACGTCGAGGGTGAGCGGGAAGGATACATGGAACTGCTGGCGGTTCCAGAAATCGGGGGGACTGCCACCTATCGGGCGCTCATTATCGTGCCGGCTGACAGCCCGTACCGAAGCTTCGAGGATTTGCGTGGCCGGCGCTTTGCTTTCACCGACCCCCTCTCCAACTCGGGCCGGCTATACCTGCAGTATCGCCTGGCGCAAATGGGCGAGACCCCTGACTCATTCTTTGGTGAGACCATCTACACGTACAGCCACGACAACAGCATCCGTGCCGTCGCTCAGGGGATTGTGGACGGTGCGACAGTGGACTCGCTGGTGTTCGACGCTCTGGTGAAGAGCGAGCCCGAGTTGGGAAAACGGCTGCGCATCATCGAGCGTTCCAGGCCGTTCGGCATTCCGCCAGTGGTCGTTCACCCAGACCTGGACCCGGCGCTGAAAATGGCTGTGCGTGACGCGCTCATAGGCATGCACAAAGATCCTCAGGGCCGGCAGGCGTTAGCTGTTTTGCATGTCGATCGCTTCGTGCTGCCAGACCCGGCAGCCTACGAGAGTATTCGGCGGATGGCAGCTCAGGTTCGGGGATGGAAGTAAGCAACGACGTGGTGCGCGGAGACCGTGATTCCCGGTCCGCGCGGTTTCTAATTTGCAGAGACAGAGTGAAAGCCTGTGAGTGACCATTCATCACGTGCGCGCCGCTGGCTGCGGCGTTTCTGGCAGTGGATAACCGGCATCTCCATCCGCTACAAGCTACTGGGCATGGTGCTGGCCGTCATTCTACTCCTGGGTCTGGCTGTAACAGCCCAGGTGCAGGCCCAGCTTGCCCACGATTTGCGCCAGAGTCTGGAGGAGCGAGGCATCGCCCTGGCGCGTGACATGGCCGACGACGCCACCGATCTCATCTTAACCCAGAACATCTTCGGCCTCAACCAGAAACTGCGTGCCACCCTCGAGACGAACCCCGATGTGCGCTACGTGTTCCTTCTGGACGCTCAGGGGCAGGTTCGAGCCCACTCCTTCCCCAACCGCGTTCCCCCAGACCTGCTGGCGGTCAACCGGCTGGGGCCGGACCAGCCCTGGCGAGTGCAGATTCTGGACAGCGACGAAGGGCTCATCACCGACGTGGCAGCTCCTATCTTCGAGGGGAAGCTGGGCACCGTGCGGCTGGGCCTCTCTCTCATCGCCGGCTGGAAGCAGCCGTGGCTGCTGCCACACGCCGGCTTCTGCTCACCACCCTGGCGGCTCTCTTCCTGGGCGGGCTGGCCGTGTTGCTCCTGACGCGTGTCCTGACAGCCCCCATCTTCGACCTCGTAGCTGCCGCTCGAGCCGTGGGTCAGGGCGACCTGAATGTCCGCCCACTGGTGCGCATGACCGACGAGGTCGGCGAGCTGACGGCCGCCTTCAACACGATGACCGAGGACCTGGCCCGCTTCCGGGACGAGCTGCTGCGCCAAAACCGGGAACTGGCCGCTCTGAACGCCGTGGCGCGGGAGATTTCCGGTGCTCGTTCGCTGCACGAGGTGCTGGATGCCGCTTTGCAAAGCGCTCTGGCAGCCCTTGGCTGCCCCGCCGGCTGGGTCGTATTGAACGCCAATGAGAACCCGCTGCCCACCATTGCGGCTCACCAGGGCCTTTCGGAACGCTTCCTGGAGCGAGAGGCCGGCATGGACGTAGGCCCATGCCGTTGCGTGGACATCCTGCAGACGGTTGAGGGCTGGCAACAGCCCGTGCTGCGTGCCGAGTGTCCTCGTCTGCGGCGGGCACAACAGGAAGGCCGGCCCGAAGCGCGATTCGACCAGCATCTGAGCGTGCCCCTGGTCTCACACGATCGACCCCTGGGGGTGCTCAATCTGGCGATATTGGAAGACCAGACAGTCACGCCGGAGCAGGTGGAACTGGCCGGCGCTATTGGCCGGCAGGTAGGTGTCGCCGTGGACGCCGAACTCCAGCGCCAGCGGCTGATGGCCGAACTGGAACAGCGGGAGGCACTGCGCGGTCAGTTGCTAGAACGGGTGCTGGCTGCCCAGGAGGAGGAGCGCCGGCGCATTGCCCGCGAACTTCACGACGAGGCCGGCCAGGCCCTCACCTCCCTGATGGTCGGCCTGCGGCTGTTGGAGAAAGAAGTCGAGCAGCCCGAGACGCTTCTCGCACGGCTGTCGGACCTGAAGCGCATGACCGATGGCGTGTTGGAAGATCTGCATCGGCTGGCCATGGACCTGCGCCCCGCCAGCCTGGATCATTTGGGATTGGTGGCCGCGTTGCGCCAGTACGTTGAACTCTACAGCCGCCAGCACGGCCTGGCGGTGCAATTCGAGACCGTCGGCCTGGACGGCGAGCGGCTCCCCACAGAGGTGGAGATCGCCCTGTATCGCATTGTCCAGGAGGCGCTGACCAACGTCGTCCGCCACGCCCACGCCACCCGCGCCGACGTGCTGTTGGAACGGCACGGGGATCGCCTGGTCGCCATCGTGGAGGACGACGGCGCCGGCTTCGACCCGGAGGCAGCGGTGCAGAACGGTCGTCTGGGACTCTTTGGCATGCGCGAGCGCGCCGAGATGCTGGGTGGCACCCTGGCCATCGAGAGCGCACCGGGAGCCGGAACCACCGTGTTTGTGGAGATACCCTATGCCTATCCGCATCCTGATCGCGGATGATCACGGCGTGCTGCGCGCCGGCCTGCGCGCCCTGCTCAACGCCGAACCCGACGTTGAAGTCGTGGGCGAGGCCGCCGATGGCCACGAGGTCTTGCATCTGGCCCAGGAGTTAACCCCGGATGTGGTGCTGCTGGACATCAGCATGCCCGGCCCGGGCGGCATCGAGGTCACCCGGCAGGTGAAGCAGGCGCTGCCTGACACACGCGTGCTCATTCTGACTGTCCACGAAGACGAGAGCCTGTTGCGAGAAGCGATTCAGGCCGGCGCAGCCGGCTACATCATCAAGCGCGCCGTCGAGTCGGAGCTCATCAACGCTATTCGGGCGGTGTGGCG
>RFJM01000112.1 GCA_003694905.1 Caldilineae bacterium | reverse complement strand
GCCGCTGAGTGGCCTCCTGGTCCTGGGCTTTGCCGTCACCTTTGTGGTGGGTATGCTGCCCGCGGGCTTCAGTCTGGGCGCGGGTCGTTGGCTGTATGACAGTGTCCTGGCGCCGGGGCTGGCCGCGTTGTTCGCCCTGTTGCCCGTTTTTCTGGCCTATGCGCTGGTACGGCATCTGCGCGTCCAGGAGCTGGGCGGAGCCTTGCTGGCGCTGACACTTCTGCTGGTCTTGCTCGGGCAGACGCCACTGGTCATCGAACGGCTGCCTCTGCTGGCTGCGTTGCGGCACGATATCCTCATCGGCCCGGCAGCCGCAGCCTTTCGCGGCATGTTGATCGGGCTGGCGCTGGGGATAGTACTCTCCGTGTTTTCGCGTCTGAGGCTGACCCCATGACCACCTGTTCTCGCTGCGGGCACGAGAACAAGCCCGATGTTGCCGTTTGCGAGCGTTGCGGCACGGTCCTGACCGAGGAGGCCCTGCCGCCGCCCCGGCTACTGGCCCAGATCCAGGGGTTGATCCCACCCGAGCCGGCGATCCTGCCCGGCCGGCTGCGCGGTGGCAGCCCTCATCCCCTGGAAGTACTGGCCACGCTGCAACCCGATACGATCCCCGCTGCGGCGCCGCTGCCGCCGAAGGAGGAGACGGTGGCGGGGGAGGAGTCCGCGGGGAGTATCACCCCCACGCGCACTTCCCAAGCTTCGGCTCTGCTGGTCAGTGTCGGTGCCATCCTCATCCTCTCTGCCGTTCTGGGCCGCTTGTTGCCACCCCTTTCGCAGCAGGGCATCCCGCGACGTCCGGCCGTCGACGCGGCCTACCGGCTTATCGATACCTTGCCTCAGGGCGCGGCCGTCCTCATTGCCTGGGACTACGAGCCCACCACCCAGGGAGAAATGCAGTTGCTGGCCCAACCTATTCTGCAGCACCTGCGACTCAAGCAGGCGCGGCTGGCCCATGTCAGTCTCCGTCCTACGGGCCCGGCAGTGGCCGCTAGCGCCGGCACCATGGCTGCGGCCCTGGACATCTCGGCCCTGGCCCAACCGCCGGCCGTGCAGCTAGGCTTTGTGCCCGGAGACGCCGCGGCCGTGCGTGCCCTGGCCCTCTCCCCCGCGCAGACGACCACCCTCGATCCCCAGAGCGTACGCACCCTGGGGCTGGAAGAAGAGGACTCATTGCAACCTTTTGCCCTTCTCATCCAGTTCTCTGCCGAGACTGCCGCCACCCAGGAATGGGTCGAGCAGGTGGCCAGTCGCCAAACCACCCCTTTCATCGTGGCGGCTTCGGGCGCGGTGGCCCCCGTCCTGCGTCCCTACGAGCAGACGGGCCAGATCGATGCCCTGCTCTCCTCCTATGCCGACGCCCTCGCTTACGAAGAGCGCCTGGGACGGCCAGGCCCCGCGAGTCGGCAGGAAAACGCCCAGAGCATGGTGCACCTGTTCTTCATCCTCATCGTACTCATCGCACTCTTCCGTTCCCTGCTGGTGCCCGATGCTTGATCTGCCCGGCCTGGTCGTTGCCACGCTCCTGACGGTCGCTGTTTTCAGTCACGTCTGGCGCAGAAACATCTTCTCGCGGGCGGCCCAGTACCTCGTATTGGGCACCCTCAGCGGCTATGTTGCTGCTGTGGTACTGCGCATGGTGTTGTTCCCCGGCCTCTTCCGCCCCCTGTTCACCTCTCCGGCAAAACACCTTCCCCTCTTGATCCCCCTGCTCCTCATATTGTTGCTGGCCCTTCGTTTCCTGCCCTGGTCGCGGTTGCATGACGTAGGCCTGTTGCCCCTGGGCCTGCTCTTGGGTGTGGGGGGCGCGCTGGCCCTGGCCGGCGCCCTGCGTGGTACCCTGGTCCCCCAGCTTATGGTGGCAACCCGGCTTAGCTTCCTGCCCCAGGCACCCTCCTGGCTCGACGCCCTCTCCGTACTGGCCGCCACCCTAACCACCGTAGCTGTCGTCATCTACTTCCGACAACGCACCCTCCCTGCCCCGGCATCCTCCCTCCTGCACAAAGCCGCTACCCTCGGTTATTGGATGCTGATGATCGCGTTCGGAGCTCTCCTGGCCAGCACCGCGGGCGCCCGCATCACCCTGCTCATCGACCGCCTGCTCTTCTTCGAGACGGCATGGCGTCGCTTCCTCGGCGGCTAGACATTTCCCCTCCCCAGACGATTATACCCCATGATGCTCTCCACACCTCCTGTTACCAACAGCCGCTTTCTACGCACAACCACCCTACAAGACCTCTTGCAACATGTGGCCGATGCCCAATCGGCCAGCATCGTTGGGGTCAGCAATATGGGCAAATCGGCCTTGCTGCGTGACCTCTGCCGTCCTCAGGTCCGCAACAGCCTGATGCCGGGTCTGGCCGAGAGCGTTCACTGCTTCTACATCGATTGCAATCGCATGCTCGACCAATCGGAGCACGCCTTCTACGAACTGATTTTGCGCGTGTTCCTGGCCGAGCTGAAGGAGGATGACCCGGGCCTGTTGGACAGCATCCGCTCGGCCTACGAGACCCTGCTCAATCCCCCCAGCAATTTCCACGTGCCCCTGAGTTTCAACCAGGCCCTCACCACCCTCATCGAAACCTACGGCCGCCGTTCCGTGCTGGTGTTCGATGAATTCGATGCTGCTTTCGAGACTCTGAATCCCCGGACCTTTCTCAATCTGCGTGCCCTCAAGGACAGGCACGGTCCGGCTCTCACCTACGTCATCGCCACCGACCGCCGACTCTCGCACATTCGCTCGGGCGAGTTTGTGGACGAGTTCAAAGAGCTGTTTGCCATGCGTACCCACTATATCGGCCCCCTCTCGGAAGAGGAAACACGCGACTTCATTGCCCATCGCATCCAGGCACTCAATGCCAGCTTCGACGACAATGACATCCGTTTCCTTTGGGCACAGGCGGGTGGGCACCCGACCCTGACCGAGATCGCCTGCCGGCATCTCGCCGCGGTAACGGGTGAGGTGCAGCGGAGTGATACGGAGGACTGGCTCATCCACCGCGAGGTGCGCAACATCCTGCGCGAGGACATGAGTGTTACCCTCGAGTGCGAAAAAATCTGGCGCGACCTGACGTTGGAAGAGCAGGCGTTTCTGAGCGGCTTGTTCCGCGCCGAAACCATCCACGACCCCCAGACCCGCAACGAACTGCTACATAAAGGCCTGCTAAGAAAACAGGAAGGGGATCTCATCCCCTTCTGCGATCTGTTTCGTTACTTCGTGCAGCGTCGCAGCGCCGTCAAGGTGGGCTTGAGCAAAGGCGTTCGCGTGGATGCGGAAACGGGCGAGGTCACCGTCGACGGCAAGCCGGTCGAGACCCTGACCAGGCTGGAATTCCGTTTGTTGCTACTTCTCTACGGTCATCTCAACAAGATCTGTGACAAGTACAGCATCGTGGAAGCGGTCTGGGGCGAGGAATATGTGGACGAAGTATACGATTCTTCCATCGAGAAGCTGGTCAGCCGCCTGCGCCGAAAAATAGAGCCCGATCCGTCCAACCCCCGCTACCTGCTCACCGTGCGAGGCCGGGGGTACAAACTGGTCGGCTAGTGGATTCGTCGGCTTTCTGTCACCCAGAGGTCAGGTTTCCGACTCAGGTTGTGTTATCCTACAGATAGTGGCGCAAAAGCCACCCCTCTTTCCGAACCCTGTGAGCCACTCCCACATCCCTTCTCAAGAGATCCCACGCCAAGGAGTAACAATCATGGCATCCCTTTTGGAAAAAGTCAGCGTCCTCATCTCTGCCAATATCCACTGGTTGGTCAACCAGGCCCTGGAAGCCAACAGCCTGGCCGTGGTGGATGAATACATCCGCCGTGTCGAGGACAACCTGGAGGCCCTGGAAGATGCGGCTGCGACCGTAGGCGGCGAAGCCAAAACGTTGCGGCGCAAACAACGGGAGTTCGAGGCCAAAGCCGAGGAACTGGATCGTAACATCGACCTGTTCTTGCGGGAAGGTAAAGACAAGCTGGCCGTTGCCGCCCAGGCCCGCTACAACACCATGGTACAACTGGCCGAGACCTACCGCGAACAGGCCGACGCCCAGGAGGCAGAATTCCAGAAACTGCTCGACGCCAAGCTGCGCCTGGAGGCCAAACTGACCGAGGTCAAACAGGAGCGCATCCATCTGCAGGCGATGCTGGAGCTGGCGAAAAGCAAAGAGGCGACGCACAAAGCCATGGAAGCTCTGGGCGACGTCAGCACCGAAGCCGTCGGCATCGACGATATCAAGGAATCCATCCAGCGGCGGCTGGACAAAGCCGCGGCCCAGGGCGAAATCGACGCCCAGAAGCTGGACCAGCAAATGGAAGAAGTGCTGGAAACCAGCGCCATCGAACAGCAACTGGCCGCGCGTCGCGCTCGCCTGGGCCTGACCGATTCGGCCGAATCCTGATCACGGGCGCAAGCGCGGCCTGCCATGACCCACGAAACAAGGTTGTATGCAGGCTGGTGGCTCTACTGCGGCCTGCTCGGCCTGGGTCTGGTATTGCTGCTGGCCAGCCTGGGAGGGCCGGGACCCTGGCTTGGTATGGCCGTCCTGGCCGTGCTCGGGCTGGCTGCTCTTCTGGCAACGCGCCGGGGATACGGTCTTCGGCGCCGTCTGCGTACAACCCTCTCGGCCGAGGGCATACACCTGGAGGGGCACCCCCACCCACCGCCCGGTCATGGCCCCGACTTCTTGATCCCCTGGAGTGAGATCAACGGACTCGCTTTGCGGCCTGCCCCCGGCTACCGGCAATGCTGGCTCGACACCTCTCTGCAGCCGCAGGGTTGGTTGCTGGTGGGACTCGGTGTCGACCTGGCGTATGAGATCGTCGAGGTCGCCGGGCTGGAATACGCGGCCGAACGCACCGCCGCCCTGGCCACCGGCACCCAGCATATCTGGCTCCGGCCCCCGGCCTGAACCGCTTCTCTGACCGGCAGAGCCGACCCATCGACCTACCCATCCTCTGCCATCGCGAGGTACCCATGAAACAAAGTCGCATCGTCTTTACCGTTATCATCGCCGTCGCTCTGGTCATCGTGGCAGCGGCGTTGATCCTGCGGGCCACCAATCGGGAACAACCCCTGGTCGTCACCCCCAAAGGGCCCATTCAGGTGCGCATCCTCACGGCCCTGCCCGTGGAACCCCGGGTGCGCGCGGCGGCAGAACGTTACAATCAGGAAGACCATCGCCTGGAAGGGGAACCCATCCGCGTCGAGATCATCGCCATGGACGGGCTGACCGCGCTGGGGAAGTATGACCGCAACGAGTTCGGTGCGCTCGAGCCCGATGTGGATCCCACGGCCCTCTCTCCCGAGCAGGAGAAGGCCCTGGAGACCTTCCCCACCGCCTGGATTCCCGACAGCCGCTATCTGCCGGAGCTGGCCAACGCGGCCTACAAGGAGCGACTTGGCCGGGACGTCTTCCTCACCGATGGCGAGTATCGGGCTCGCCCCCTCGTGCTCAGCCTGGCCAGCTGGGGCATCTACCAGAGCCGGGCCGAGGTGCTCAGCCGGCGTTTTGGTGATATCGACTGGCAGGTGATCCACGATGCTGCCACGGCGAAAGGCGGCTGGCCCGAACTGGGAGGCAAGGAAGAATGGGGCTTTTTCAAACTTGTAGTGCCCGACCCGCGCAAGAACGTCGGCGGTCTCAGCGCCATGATCGCGGCCGCGGGCGAATACTACGACCGCCCCAACATCTCCACCGCAGATGTCACCAACCCCGAATTCCAGGCCTGGCTGGGTGAACTGCTGGGCGCCACCACCGACCTCAGTGGCGCTTCGGCCTACACGGCCGAGGACTTCGCGCTCTTCGGCTATTCGGTGGGCGATGGCGGCCTCTTGCTGGAAAGCGACCTGCTGAACAACATGCAGGGCATCCTCAACCGCTGGGGTGAGCCGCTCGTCATTCGCTATCCCAAGTACGTCACCTGGTTCGACTTTCCCATGACCATCTGGATCGGACCCGAGACCAGCGCCTTGCAGAAGAACGCAGCTCTGGACTTCGAGAAGTTCCTGCTCTCGCCCGAGATCCAGCAAGAAGCGGTGCGTTACGGCCTGCGTCCTGCCAGTTCTGAAATCTCGGTCAGCGCCCAGCCCGACAGCCCCTTTGTACGCTGGCAGGATCAGGGTGTAGCCGCGGTCGTGCCGCGCACCAGCGCCATGCGCTCGCCCGACCGCGATGTGCTGCAGGCCTTGCTACGCTGGTTCGAACTCAACGTGGCCGGCTGAGGGTGAGATCATGAAGCGCAAGCAGAGAAGAAGCCTCAACAACAGACAGCTCATCAGTATCACGCTGGTAATCGTGCTGGCGCTGTGTATCTTGTGCGTCTTTCTGGCCGTGCTCATCGGCCTGTTGACTTCGTCGTCTCCGGGCAAGAGCCAGGAAGCCCCCACGCCGGCCGATCCCAGATCCGCCGTCCTCACCCTCGCCTATTCGCCGGAAAAGGCCGAGTTGATCACCCTTCTGGCCGAGGCTTTCAACAGCAAGCGCCAGCGCACGCCCGACGGCAGGCAAATGGCCGTACGACTGGTGGCCATGCCGCCGGACCAGATGGTCGACGCGGCTTTGGGCGACCACCCCGGCTTTGAAGCCCTGAACCCCGATGCTTCCCTCTGGCTCGACCAGCTTGACCTGCGCTGGGCCGAATTGCACCGCGACGAGCAGAGCGAGGTGGCACCCCGGCGTGTGGCGGCCAGCGCCCGCTATGCCGTCAGCCCTATTGTCATTGCCGCCTGGCCCGAAGTCGCCAAAGAGCTGGGCTGGGGAAGCCGGCCCGTCGGCTGGACCGACCTGCAGAAGCGCGCTGCCGAAGACCCCGACTTCCGCTGGAGCCACGCCAGTACCGGGTACGCCAGCGGCATGCTGGCCACCCTGGCCGAGTTCTATGCCGGCGCGGGCAAGACGCGTGGACTCACCGAAGAGGATGTGACGGCCCAGGCGACGTTGGACTATGTACAGAGCATTGAGCACACCGTCAGCTTCTACGGCGAGAACGAAGCCGTGGCCATGCAGCAATTGCGCGAAAAGGGCCGCGACTTCCTCCATGCCCTGGTGGTCCAGGAAGCGCTGGTGGTGCAGCACAACGCTTCCGGCGGTGACCCTCTGGTGGCCATCTATCCCCATGAGGGTACGCTCTGGGAAGATCATCCCCTGGCCCTGCTCGATGCACCCCATGTCACCGACAACCAGCGCCGTACCTTCCAGGCTTTCGCCGAATTCCTGCGAGAGCCCGAACAACAAAAACTGGTGCTTTCCCACGGTTTCCGGCCCGCCGACCTCAGCATCCCCATCGATACACCCGACTCCCCCATCAAGTTGGCACTGGGAGCCGATCCCAAAGAACCCCAGACGACCCTGCAAATGCCCGGCCCCAGCGTCGTCCAGGTCGTCCAGAACGTCTGGTGGTACACCAAACGCCCCTCCAACATCTTCCTGGTTGTCGACACCTCGGGATCGATGTCGGGCGAGAAGCTGGAAAATGTGCGCACGGCCTTGAAGGTCTTCGTCTCGCAGATCAAAGGCACGCAGGATCGGGTGGGCATGGTGGAGTTTGCCGGCTCGGTCTACAACATCGTCCCCTTGCAGGTGGTGGATGATTCCCATCGCCGGTGGCTCCTGGACGAGATCGAGCAACTGGAGGCCGGAGGTGACACGGCGCTCATCGACGCCGTGCGCGCCGCCTTCGTGCGTCTTCAACGAGAAAACGACGCCGACCGCATCAATGCCATTGTGGCCATGACCGATGGTCTGGAAAACGCCAGCAGCACCAGACTCTCGACGCTCCGGCGGATGATCCAGGAGCAGAACAGCACCGGGCAAGCGCGCATTGTCATTTTCACCATCGCCTACGGCGATAACGCCGACCTGAACACCCTGCGCGCATTGGCCGAGGTCAGCGGCGGCCAGATGCGCCAGGGCGACATCGAGACGATCCGCGAACTCTATCGTATCCTCTCCCAATACTTCTGATCCGACAGCAGTCTGCGAGCTGCGTACCCGAGAGAGCGGCCACGCCATCTCCACGCGAACTCAACTATGTAAGCCAGCATCATGACCGACAGCATCCGACGTGAGATCGAGAAGGAAGCACAAAGGGCAATTCTCAATCGGGCGATTTTCCGCGTGGAAAACGCCATCCTCATCGCCGGATCCATGCTCCTGGCAGCATTCCTGCCCCGGCCCTTTCCACGCTCCCTGCCCTGGTTCGACTGGTGGGTGTGGCTGGTGCTGGGGGCTGTGGGTGTCGCGGGCATGATCGTAACCACCCTGCGTGACCCCGCCGAACGAGCCCAGGCTGTGGCCGAGATGTTCCGCGAAAGTCATGACCCGAAGCTGATTAAAGACCAGGCTCTGCGGGCCAAGTACGATAGAGCCCTGGAATACTACGACCGCCTGCAGGATATCGCCGGCCATATGCAGAGCGCCCGCCTGAGCGAACGCACGGCCGACAGCGTGAGGAGGATGGAAGAATGGATCTCAAACATCTACCATTTGGCGCTGCGGCTCCAGGCCTATAAGAATGACGCCATCCTC
>RFJM01000111.1 GCA_003694905.1 Caldilineae bacterium | reverse complement strand
GTGCGGTGGACATCCACGTGCATGTGCACGTGGATGTCCACCGCACCCGGCACCACCAGCAAGCCCGTGGCGTCGATGACCTCTTCGGCGCTCAGGTCCGCACCGATAGCCGCGATGCGCCCCTGGTGGACGGCAATATCGGCCCGATAGACAGAGGCGGCCGTGACGAGCGTACCGTTCTTGATGACCAGATCGTACTTCATGGCGTCGTTGCTATCGTGAGTGCGAGGAAAAGGACCACGGCAAGAAGCCCTCAGCCGCGGCCGTGGATGATGTCCGCCAGAGCCCGGGCCACCTCTGTCGGCTCCGCGGCCTTCCAGATATTGCGGCCGATGACGGCACCGCGGGCTCCGGCCTGCATCGCCGATTGTACCATATCCAGCGTGGCCGCCACATCCGGGCGATGAGCGCCTCCCAACACCAGCACCGGTACGTAACAGGTTTCCACCACGTACTCGAACCCAGGCACATAGGGGACCTTGACCCAGTCTGCACCTAGCTCCGCGGCTACCCGCGCCGCCAGGGCTACCCTCTCCAGCGTGCGATGCTCCGGCCCGCTATCAAAGCCGCCCGGCACCATCTCGGCCATAACGGGCAGGCCCCAGCCGTGGGCAGTGCGAATCACCGCCGCCAGCGTCTTCAGAGTTGCCTCTTCGTGCCGTGAGGCAGGAAAAGCGGTCACACAGAGCGCATCTGCCCCCAGACGCAGCGCATCTTCCACCGCGTAGAACTGCGCGCCGGGACCATCCATCGTACCGAGCACGGTGCCCGCGCCGTCCATCCGCAAGACCAACCCTACCGGAGCCAGCACCTCCGTGAAGCGCCTGGCCGTCCCGTAGCTGACCATGACCGCATCGACACCGCCGGCAATGACCCGGCGCAACGTCGCGGCCATGTTCTCGATACCTCTGTCCGGCCCCGAGATCATGCCGTGGTCCATGGCGCAGATCAGGGTGCGGCCATCCGGGCGGAAGATGTGGTGCTGGCGTCGTGGATTCATGGCTGACCCCGCTCGAGGGCATGAGCGACGTGCAGGTAGCGCGCGTAAGCATCTCGATAGGTTGGAAGGCGTTGTAGGTCGGGGAGGAGACGGCGCACGGGGGGACGCAGGCGCCGGACGCCCTCCGCCAGCGAGGGCCACAATCCCACACCTCGGCCGGCCAGAACGGCTGCACCCAGCGCCGCCCAACTGGGATACTCAGCCAGCACGATGGGCACGCGAGTTACATCGGCAAGGATCTGCGGCCACACGGGGCTGCTGCTGGCGCCACCCGCGATCCAGAGCTCCTGCACCGACAGGCCGGCATGGCGCATCCGATCCAGCGCCCGGCGTACCTCAAAGGCCGCGCCTTCCAGGATGGCACGGGTCATGTCCGTGCGTGTGTGGGCCAGCGTCAGGCCTACGAAAGCGCCCTGCCCCGAGCCCGCCCCCGGCAGGAAGAGCAAGCCCCTACAGCCCGCCTCGCTTGCTTCCAGGGCCCGGTCGAGGAGTTCAAACCGCCGCGAGCGTGCCAGGGGTTGCTCAGGATCGGGCGACTGCCAGACCTGCTCCAGCCACCATTCTACCGTGGCGCCAAATCCTCCCAGATATTGCGATACCGTCCAGCGTTCGGGCACCGCGTGGTAATTCAGGTCCATGCCCTCGGGGATGGCGGCAGGTTCCGGGCTGTCGGCAACGGCCGTGATCACCCAGGCTGTGCCCGTGGACAGCATCACCCCGCCCGGTTCGAGCATGCCCATACCAACACAGGCGCAGCACTGGTCGTGTCCGCCCGCGATGACCGGTGTGCCGGCCGGCAGGCCCGTCGCGACGGCGACGGCCGGGGTGATGCGCCCAAGCGGCCTGCCCGCCCAACCCAGTTCGGCCTGCCTCGCCGGATCGACCCCGACCATTTCGCACAACGTAGGATGCCAGCGGCGCCGTCGTATGTCGACCAGCACCATCTCCGCGGCTGCCGAGAGGTCCGTAGCCGGCTTGCCGGTGAGGCGATAGATGCAGAAATCGGGAGGGCCGAGATAGCGTTTGGCCTGGGCGTGGATGTCGGGGCGGTGACGCTGGAGCCAGGCGATGCTGGGCAGGGGCAGGCCGGGGAAGGGCCGCCAACCGCTCATCTGCCGGATGCGCTCGAGGGTGCCGTCGGCCTCCCACTCGGCCACGATCTCGGCACTGCGTTGATCAAGCCAGGTGATCATCGGGTAGACCGGACTTCCCTTTTCATCGCAGGGGATGATCGACCCTGCCTGTGCTGCCAGCGCCAGTCCGGCGATCTGCCATCCCTCCGCCTGCGAGACGACCTCCCGCAGGCAGGCGAGCACGGCCTGCCACACCCTCTCGGCGTCCTGCTCCACCCAACCGGGACGCGGCGTCTCCAGCGGGTAGCTCTGGCCGGCCACGGCCAACTCGCGACCGTCTTCGGAGTAGAGCACGGCCTTGGTGGCATTGGTGCCGACGTCGAGGCCCAGAATGGCAACAGGCATAGAAGAGCAGGGACAGGGATGGATGGGTGGCTGAAAGGAGGCCGGTAAACGCTAGGCCGGAGGCGCGTCCTCCTCTTCATCCAGGTGCAGGGGAAACAGCCTGCGTGTGCGGGCCAGGGCATCCGCCTCGGTGGTCGAGGGTGAAAACTCCAGGCCGATCTCGCCGTCGTAGCCCAGGTCGTGCAACCGGCGACGGATGTTGACGAAGTTGATCTCGCCGGTGCCGGGCTCCTGGCGGGTGGGGACATCACCGATGTGGACGCCGGAGATGAGATCGAAGTATGTCTCCAGCGTCCAGAGAAGATCGCCGGAGCCTCGCTGTTGGTGATAGGTGTCGAAGGTGAGCCGGAACTGGGGATGATTCATACGGCGCACCCAGTCGGCAGCAAGCCGGGACGAATCAACGAGGACGCGGCCCAAGAAATGGAAGCGATTCAAACATTCGACCCGCACTTCGACGCTCGTCTGTTCCACCAGTTTGAGGATGCGTTCGGTCTGTGCCAGCAGGTTGGCGTATTGCTCCGCTTCGCCGTAATTACCCGAAAGCCGGCGCACGACCTCGATGCCGTTTTGTACCTCGATCTGGTTGGAGAAGATGTAGAGGACGGAAATACCGAAGCGCTCGGCCATCTCCAGGCTTTCGGCCCAGCTTCGATAGGTCTTATCGTTGTCGCCGGGGTCGGCCAGCGAGCCCATGTCGCCGTCGAAGGTGGAATAGAGTTGGGCTCCGTGCCGCCGGCACTCCGCGACCAGGCGGGCGATGGGCACCTGCCGCCAGAAGAATACATTGAGATGCCGGATGCCCAAAGCGACAAAGGGCTCGACCCGCTCGATGAGGGGCCGGTCGCGAAACCAGAAATCGAGATAGCCGGTGTAGTGCATGGCTAGCTCATGACCATGCCACCGTCGACTTCGATGGCCTGACCTGTCAGGTAGCGAGAGTCGGGTGAGGCGAGGAACGCCACCACGCCGGCGATTTCCCAGGGCTCGGCCATGCGTTTCATAGGACAGTCCTGGGCGCGGCGTTGCAGCCATTCCTCGGCCGTCAGCCCTTCCTGTGGCCCTACGGTGGCTGCCACTTTACGGACCATGTCGGTCAGCGTGTTGCCGGGGCAGACCGCGTTGACGGTGACACCGTAGGGCGCAAGTTCCATCGCCACCGAGCGGGTCAGCCCGATCACACCGGTCTTGGAAGCCGAATACTCGGCAGTCGCAGGCCAACTCGTCTTCCCCGCCATGGAAGAGATGTTGATGATGCTGCCGCTGCGCTGCCGCATGAGGATGGGCGCTACCGCTTGATTGGTGAGAAAGACTCCGGTCAGGTTGACGTCGATCAGCCGCTGCCATTGCTCGAGGCTTACTTCCACCAGGGGGCTGCCCGAATAGATGCCTGCGGCCGCGACGAGGATATCGACCCGCCCCCAGGTTTCCTCGGTAGCCTGCACCGCGGCCTGTACCTCTGCTTTCTGGGAGACGTTGCAGGTCAGGGCCAGGGCTTCGACGCCATGCTCGCGGCATTGGGCGGCGGTGTCCTCATTGTTCGCCGCGCGGGTGTCCAGACACGCCACGTGTGCGCCCTCTTGGGCGAAGCGCAGAGCGCAGGCGCGACCGATGCCTCCGGCCGCACCCGTGACGATGGCGACCTGATTGACGAAGCGTTTGGGTGTCATAGAAGGTTGTTCCTGGGTGGCTACTGCCGGATTAGAGAAGCGATGCCGTGCAGGAACTCGCTGGCCTTTTGGGGAAAGCGAGGCCAGGTGACGCCCACCACCAGGGCCAGCCAGCTCACCAGGGCCCATCCGTAGAAGGGCGCATTGGCAAAGCAGGTGTAGAGCATGGTCCCATAGGAGGTGGCCTGCACGGCGGAGCATACGTGGATGGAGCGGGTGTACCAGATGAGCAGGATGGCCAGAACCGCCACGATAAATGCCAGGGATGTACCGATAAATCCACTTAGCCAGAGATAGCCCCAGGTTCCCGCGGTCACGGTCATATCGGCATGGAGATCATGCCGGCCGATGCGACTGATGGTGGGGATGGGGCTGCGACGGGCAATTGGGCCGTCCAGCACGTCGGTCACCCAGGCCAGCCACAACAAACTGGCGGCCAGGGAGAGGGTAGCCCGCTCGCCCAGGGAACCCAGCCAGAAGAGGTAGACTCCGATGAGAAAGCGGGCGACCGTCAGAACGTCTGCGATTGTCTTTTCTCGGAACATGATGCACACTCACATGACAGGCAGAGAAGTACGAACAATGCTGTACGCCAGCGGAAAAAGGGCGTAGAACATCGCCCCTTGCAACAGCTTGTCCAGATCGACCTGGTCTTCGGGGGTGTGCACGTAGCGTTCTTCCATGGGGCCGAAGCCCAGGGTAGGAATACCGGCCACACCGGCAGAATAGGTGCCATTCGTGCTGAATTGCCATACGTCCACCCGCGGGGCGCGACCCCAAAGCGCTATACAAGTGAGTCTGCCCGCCTCAAGCAGGGGGTCGTCGGCGTCGAGCAGCCAGCCGGGGAAAAAGGCGGGCCCGCTCAGGTCCCGGCCTGTCCAGGAAACGACTTTCTGGGTGGGCAGGTAGGGGTGCGCGTCCAGCCCGGCCACGGCCCGGCGCACGCTCTCCAGCACGCTTTCCGCCGTCTCGCCGGGAGTCAGGCGGCGGTCGAGGGTGAGCTCGCACCAGGCCGGCACGGTGTTGGGCGTGCGGGGTGATTCGACCATGGTCACCACTTGGGTACCGCGGCCCAGCACGGGGTGCGCAGGCAGATGGGGCGTCATGGCCTCCAGGGCATCCAACACCGGCCGGGTCTTGAGGATGGCGTTTTCCCCGAGTTCGGGGGTGCTGGCATGGGCCGGCTTTCCCCTGACCCTGACTTTGATCTCGCAGCGACCGCGGTGGCCTCGCCGCAGGGTGAGATCGGTGGCTTCGGCCAGGAGAACGGCGTGAGGGCGGGGGAAGCCGTCTGTTTCCAGGAGGTGCCGCATGGCAAAGCCCTCGGCGTCTTCTTCCAGGGTAGAGCCCTGAACGGTGATGGTGCAGTCGGCGGCCAGGCCCAGTCTGGCGGCCAGATGGGCGCCGTAGACGATGGTCGCCACCCCGCCCTTGCAGTCCGAGGCCCCCAGACCATACATCCTGCCCTCGCGGATGGTGGGTTGCAGGGGGGGATTGGGCCAGTCCCGCTCGTCTGCGACCTCGTTTTCGTCCAGGTGTGCGTCGTAGAGCAGCCTGAACGGCCCTTCGCCGACTTCGGCCAGGGCATCGCCGGCGCTATCGGTACGCACGTTGCGCATGCCCAAGGCCTCCATTTCGGCCAGGGTGCGCTCGACCGCGGGGCCTTCCCGGCCTGTATAGCTCTCGATGCGGATGAGGTCGGCCAGGAAGTCGGTTTGGGCCCGGTGCAGGGTCGGGGCTACGCGCCGCAATTGCTCTGCGGCCCGGCGCAGGGGGGCAGGTACGGCCTGAGTCATAGCGGAAGGAGGGGCTACCAGCGGCCACCCATGGTCAGGGCCATCAGGGCTTTCTGGACATGCAGGCGGTTTTCGGCCTGCTGGTAGATGACGGATTGCGGGCCATCGATGACTTCGTCGTCGGCCTCGTGGCCGCGGTCGATGGGCATACAGTGCATGTAGACGGCGTGTTTCTTGGCGAGTTTCATTCGTTTGGCTGTGGCCCGCCAGTCTTTGTGCCGGGCCGCCATGGCTTCGACCTCGGCCTCGTCTTCGGTGACCATGATAGGCCCCCAGGATTTGGGGTACACGAAATCGGCATTCTCGAAAGCTGCGTCCATATCGTCCACGACCTCGAACTTGACACCCGCTTCCTCGGCATTCCTGCGCGCGATCTCCATGATCTCCGGCATGAGGTGATAGCCCTCGGGATGCGCCAGGGTGACATCCATGCCGAAGCGAGGCATGAGCATGATCAGGGACTGGGGTACGCTCAGCGGGCGGACGTACTTGGGCGCGTACGTCCAGGAGATGACGAATTTGCGCCCGCGTAGATTCCGGCCGAAAAGTTCCTGCAGGGTCATCAGGTCCGCCATCGCCTGGCAGGGATGGTCCACATCTTCCTGCATGCTGTAGATAGGCACAGGCGACCACCTGGCCAGCTCGCGCAGATAGCGCTGGCCGATGCCCGTGCGGCAATCGCGTACGGCGATGGCGTTGCCGTAGCTGCCCAGCACCATGCCCGTATCTTTGGCATTCTCGCCGTGGCCGATCTGGGTGGCCTTGGGGGTGAGATAGATGGCATGGCCGCCAAGCTGAGTCATGCCCGTTTCGAAGGAGTTGCGGGTACGGGTACTCTCTTCGAAGAAAAGCATATAGAGCGTCTTGGCCCGCAGGATGTGATCCTGGGGAACGCCCATGGCGAAATCGGCCTTGAGCTTGAAGGCCACATCCAACATGGTCTGTAGTTCGTCGACCGTCCAATCCTGGGTGGTGATGAAGTCTTTTTGGAAGAGTTGGGTTTTCATGGCAGTTCCTGATCGTTGTGTGAGATAAGGGATGAAGCGGGAGCCGCGGTGACTGCCTCGGGCCGGTCGCGCCGACTCCCGTCAAAGTTCATACCGTACCGCAGCCCTCACGGCATGCACGACATCCTCCACGGTGGGGAGGATGTAGCGCTCGAGGTCGGGGTTGTAGGGGAAGGGGACGTTCTGGGTGGCCACGCGCAGGATGGGGGCATCCAGATAGGCGATGACATGTTCGGCCAGCAGGGCCGCGATCTCGGCGCCGGGGCCGGCGCGGCGATGGGCCTCGTGTACGATCAACACCCGATGTGTCCGTTGCACCGAGGCCGCCAGGGTCTCCAGATCCAGGGGAACGAGGGTCCGCGGATCCACGACTTCCACCGAGATGCCTTCCGAAGCCAGTTGCGCAGCAGCCTGCATGACCGCCGGCAGCACTCCGCCGATGGCGATGACGGTGATGTCGCTGCCCGCGCGGTGGACGACGGCCTGGCCGAAAGGGATGGTGTAGTCTTCATCGGGCACTTCCCCCTTTTCGGCGTAGAGCATCTTATGCTCGAAGAACAGAACGGGGTCGCGCCCACGGATCGCGGTCTTGAGCAGCCCTTTTGCATCGCGGGGGGTGGCGGGAACGGCGATCTTGAGTCCGGGCACGTTCATGAACCAGGCTTCGGGACTCTGGGAATGTTGGGCCGCAGCCGCACCCGGCGCGCCGTGGGCCAGGCGAATAGTGAGGGGTACGTCGGCCTTGCCGCCGCTCATGTAGCGCGCTTTGGCCACCTGGTTGACTACCTGGTCCATGGCCACGGTGACGAAATCGGCGAACATGATCTCGACGATGGGCCTCATCCCCACCAGGGCTGCGCCCAGACCCGCCCCCACGATGGCTGCCTCCGAGATGGGGGTGTCGCGCACCCGCTCTTCGCCGAACTCATCGAGCATCCCCGCGGACACGCCGAAGACACCGCCGAACACGCCCACATCTTCGCCCATCAGGAAGACGCGCTCGTCCCGGCGCATTTCCTCACACATGGCCTCGTTGATGGCCTGACCGAAGGTGATGGTGCGGGGCATGTCAGAAGACCCTCCCCTCGTGGGTATCGCCGTATACGCCTTCCAGCGCCGCCTCCGGTGGTGGCTCTGGGCTAGAGGCGGCAAAGGCAACGGCTTCATCGAGCTGGTGCCGCACTTCGGCCACGATGGCATCCAGTCGCTCCGGCTGCACGCCGTACTCTGTCAGCAGGCGCTGCCGCCAGCGGTCGATGGGGTCGCGCTGTTTCCAGGCCTCGATCTCTTCTTTGTCCCGATAGACCATGGGGTCGCCTTCGTAATGGCCGCGGTAGCGGTAGGTCTTGCCTTCGATGAAGGTGGGACCATCACCGGCGCGCGCCCGCTCGACCGCGGCGCGGGTGGTCTCGTAGACCGCCCACACGTCGTTGCCGTCTACAATGACACCTGGGAAGCCGTAGCCTTCTGCGCGCATGGCCAGATCGCGAATCGGCGCCTGCTTGTGTTGGGGTGTGCCCTCGCCGTAGAGGTTGTTCTCGCAGAAGAAGATGACGGGCAGCTTCCATAGGCCCGCCAGGTTGGCGGCCTCATGAAAAGCACCCTCGTTCACGGCGCCGTCGCCGAAGAAAGCCAGCGCCACGCGTGGTTCCCGCCGCATCTGAAAGGCAAGCGCTGCGCCCACGGCCATGGGGATCCCTCCGGCTACAATGCCGTTGGCGCCCAGGATGCCCAGATCGAAATCTGCCATGTGCAGGCTTCCCCCTTTCCCACCGCAATAACCGGTGCTGCGCGCGGCCAGTTCGGCCATCATGTAACGGGGGTCGCCTCCCTTGGCGATGAGATGGCCGTGGCCGCGATGGGTGCTGGTAATGACGTCGTTGCCAGCCAGAGCCGCGCAGGCTCCCACCGCCGTGGCCTCCTCGCCCACACAGGAATGGATGAACCCCGGAATGAGCCCGCCGCGACGTTCGCGGATGGCCCGCAATTCGAACTCCCGGATGAGCACCATGCGCCGGTAGAGCTCAACCGGGTCCACGGGTGATGATGGCATAATGAACGGGGATGATTGCCGGAAGAAGGGACGAACGGGGTCGAAAGACTTGGCTCGACCGTTTCTATTGTACACGCGGGGTCGCAGAAAGCGCGAACCCCGTCTGGGGTACGTTTCAAGATAGGGGCAGCCGGTGCGCCGGGCTGGTAAGGGTCCCTCTGCAAGGGGGGTGCGGGGGAACACCCCATACGTGTTCCCCCGCACCCCCCTTGCAGAGGGACCCTTACC
>RFJM01000110.1 GCA_003694905.1 Caldilineae bacterium | reverse complement strand
GCCTACCCCCACGCCTGAACCGACCCCCGAAACGGCCCCGGCCGCGGAAGGTGGTGCGGCTGCCGAAACCCCCGCCGCCGAGCAAGTCACCTGCCAGATCACGGCCGAGCGGGGCTTGCGCATGCGTTCGGGCCCCGGCACCACGTTCAAAGTCATCGGTCTGCTGAAAAACCAGGCCAACGTCACCGCGACCGGCCGCAGCGAAGCCGGAGACTGGCTCGCCGTCACCAATGCCGCCGGGACTAGCGGCTGGGTAAGCGCGGATTGGGTCGACTGCTCGGCCGACGTGATGACACTGCCCGTCAGCGGTGGCTGATGCCATCAGGCCGACCGACCCGGCGCCCCCAACATCCTCCTGACATCCGACCGTATTCTTCCCCCGTGCAAGAAGTGAGTCGCGCTCCCGCGTGCGACTCACTTGATTGCTATCATCCCGACTCACAATATCCCTTATGCGTGCCATCACCTTCGCGGAACACAGCCCCGAACTGGACGTCTACCGGCTGACGCCGGATATGCCCGATCCGCAGCCCGGTCCCGACGAGGTGCTGCTCAGGGTTCACTACAGCGCGCTCAACCGTCTCGACGACTTCGTGCGCCGCGGCTGGAAGGGCTTGCACCTCGAGATGCCGCACATTCCCGGCTCAGACTTCGTCGGCGAGATCGCAGCCCTGGGTGAGCGCGTCAGCGACTGGCACGTGGGCCAGATGGTCACGGGCAACCCCACCCTCTTTTGCGGGCATTGTCGCTATTGCCAGCGAGGAGACCATCATCTGTGTCTGGATTTCGGCATTCTCGGCGAACACCGGCGGGGCGCCTGCGCGGAATACGTCTGTATCCCGGCCCGAAACCTGGTCGCCCTGCCCGCGGGCTTCGATCCCAGACTCGCGGCAGCGGCCGGCCTGGTCTATCTGACGGCCTGGCGCAACCTGATCGTCGACGGTGGCTTGCGCGCCGGCGAAACGGTGCTCATCGTTGGTGCCGGGGGCGGCGTCAACATGGCAGCCACGCAACTGGCACGACTGGCAGGCGCCACCGTATGGGTTGTGGCCGGCAATGCCGAAAAAGCAGAGAAAGCCCTGGCCCTGGGCGCAGACTGGGTCCACGACCGCAGCAGCGACCCCGATTGGGGCAGAGCCGTCTGGGAAAAGAGCAACCGTCTGGGTGTCGATGTGGTCGTCGACAACGTGGGCGCTGCCACCTGGCCCAGCAGCCTGCGCTGCCTGGGCCGGCAGGGCCGGCTGCTCACCGTGGGCGGCACCAGCGGGTACCGCGCCGAAGTCCCCGTCAACCTCGTGTTCGGCCGGCAGATTCGCATCATCGGCAGCACCATGGGCAACATGGAAGACTACCGCCGGGTGATGGACCTGGTCTTTTCGGGACGTGTCGCACCCGTTATCGACAGCACCTGGCCTCTGGCCGACTATCCTCGCGCCCTCGCCAGGATGCTTGCCGGCGAACACTACGGCAAGATCCTTATTGACGTGCGTACCTGATATGACCATGACAATTCTTGCCTCCTACCTGGACGGCATGCGTCGCAGCATCCGGCCCATCCCCCAGATTCAAACAACGCGGTTGTGGGAGATCGACGCCGTGCGCGGCATCGCCATCATCATGATGGTCATCTACCATTTCATGTGGGATTTACGGGGGCTGGGCGGCTACGACATCAACGTCTACACCGGCTTCTGGCACTACTTCCAGCTCGCTACCGCTTCCCTCTTCACCGGCCTGGTCGGGCTCTCCCTCACTCTCAGCTACAACCGCGCCCGCGCCAGGGGAGGGCAACGGCTGTGGCGCAAGTTCGCGGGCCGGGGCATCCAGATCTTCTCCTGGGGGTTGGTCGTCGGCATCGTCACCTTCCTTTTCGATCCCCCGCGCTACGTTCGTTTCGGCATCCTGCACCTCATCGGCACCTCCATCATCCTGGCCTACCCGTTCCTGCGATTTCGTTGGCTCAATCTGGTCCTGGGCGTGATACTCCTGCTGCTGGGGAAGATCGCCCCCCTCTTCATCGTCAGCAGCGGCCCTCTCGACTGGCTGATCTCCGGCGCGCGTCCTCGTCCTGCCTTCGACTATTTCCCCCTCATCCCCTGGTTCGGCGTCGTGCTCATCGGCATCTTCCTGGGCAATCTGCTCTATCGGGGCGGCAGCCGGCGCTATCCCTTGCTGGACGATTTGCGGATCGCACCGGCCCGCGTGCTGCGGCTTATGGGCCAGAACTCCCTGCTCATCTACCTGCTGCACCAGCCCATCATGATTACCATTCTGACCTTGCTGGGGGTGGTGAGCCTTTGAGGGACACTCGGGACGAACGGGGTCAATAACCGAACAGGCGATTCAGCCAGCCGCCCAACAGGGTAAAAAGCAGCCGCTGAGCGCGGTTCAGGCGGGCTCCCGCCTGTGGCAGTTCCCGGTGCAGATGTACAACCCCGCTGTGGCGCAGGCGGTTGCCCCCTACCTCGTGCCCGACCCGAAATCCTTCGCCCTGCTCCAGCCGTCTCAGTAGCGGTGCCGGGTCGAAACCCGCGAATCCGGCAATGCGACGCAGCGTTGTTGCCGGCTCTGCCACCAGATCCTCATAGCGCAGGCGCAGGTAGCGCTCGGTCGGCACGAATCGCGCCAGCAGCAGCACCAGCAGATTGGTGCTCACCCAGCCCAACGTCGCCTGTAGAGCGGGAAAGCGGGTCTTGTGCTCGATGCCCTGCAGGGCCAGATTGCTGCCCGTCACCGCGCGCGACTCCACCACGGCCAGCCCGTTACGCACCAGATGCAGGACGTAGACATCCTGCCCGGCCACGCGAGCCAGCGCCAGAAAACGGCCCGTGGCATTACGCGCCGACTTCGAAGCATCCACCAGGATGGAAGCGGAGCTGCGGCGAAGAACGTAGTCACATAGCTCACTCACGACAGCCCGATAAGCACGACCTTGCTCCGGGGAGATGCGGTTGCTCAGCAAGCGCGGCAGGCTGCGGGCGCGCTCGACCCGCCGGAGCAAGGCAGCCTGCTCGGGTTCCAGCAAGCCGGGTGGGAGATCCTTCCAGAAAGGACAGGAACGGTAGGGCTGGCCACAGGCACATGTACGCCGCGTGTCGACCCACTCGCCGGCCAGAAATGCCACCTCGCCCACATCCACGATCCCGGGATGGTTGCCCAACATGATGCTCAGCAGGGTCGAGCCGCTGCGTCCGTAGCCGGCGATGTAGAGGATCTTGCCCACGCGATCTACTCCTTCCCCTGCTTTTCGCGCCACTCGAGCCATCTCTCCTCCCATAACGCCAGGCGTCGAGCCAGCATCCCATCCTCCGAGAGATGTTCGCGCGCGTAGCCCGCGGCCCTCTCGCCAAACGCCCGGCGTTCTCCCTCGTCCATGCTCAGCCAGCGGTCCAGCGCCGCGGCGATGCCTTCGAGATCCCGCGCATCGACGATGGAGCCCAGCCCCTCTTCCGCCAGGAAATCATTGCTGCCAGGACTCGCCACCACGGGCTTGCCACAGGCCACGTATTGGCGAACCTTCAGTTCCGCGGCTGCGTAGCGATCGACCGCGTCGCTAATGGACACCCCGACATCGAAGCTGTTTACATAGGCAGGCACTTCATCAAAGGGACGATAGCCTGTGAACATCACGTGCTCTGCCACGCCCAGCTCTGCCGCCCGCTGCTTTAGGGCCGACACGCCCGGACCATGGCCCACAATGACCGCGCCCAGGCGGGGATAACGCGGCAAGAGCGCCGGTAGCACTTCCACCATCTGCCGTGCACCGCGCTGCGAGGGAGCACCTCCCACATAGCCGATGATGGGCTCGAACCGCTCCAGTCCCAGTTGTCGCCGCACCTCTCGCGTCGGCCGGGGATAGAACATGGTCGTGTCCACACCGTTGTCAATCCAGACCAGCTTCCGGCGGGGCACGGCCAGAATGTCCGCGAAGAAATCCACCTGGGCCCGGCTACAGGCATCGGACACCAAGGCGCCCGCCACGAGATCGCGCACCAGCCGGCGGTTGATCCGCTCGGGCAAGGAGCCTAACCGCCCCCAGCGCTTGTCGAACATCCACAGCAACGTCTGCGAAAGGGTCTTGGTCACATAGGGCAGCCGGGCTTCACTCAAGATGCGGTGCAGGGACAGAGGAAAGAGATCTACCCGTACGACGATGAGGTCGAAGCGGCCGTCCGACAGCAACCGCCGGGCCATCTGAATCTGCGAGTACATGTGGCGCGGCCAGTGCAGCGGATGATGCCGCAGGTGTGGATGCGAGAAGGTGCATTGGTTTGGAGGAAGATGGGTGAGGGAGGCAGCCGGCCGCGGGAGGAGAAAGTGGACGCGTTCAGCGAATGCGCGGGCCAGCGCAGCGGTGAACTGGCGCTCGTTCACGCCCGGACCGTTGCCGATGGAGACGTCCACGGCAGAGATATAGAGGATGCGTCCTTGTGTGGCGAGATAGGATGCCATCGAGATGCGAGGGGTGATGGTCGGGCCGCTAGCCCGGCCGTGTCCACAGACTCAGGTCTTGCTCCAGGAGCCTCTCCAGGCGGCGGATATCCGGTTCGTACAGGCGGGCCAACTGTGCGATCTCGGCAGGGGTGACGCGGATATCCGGGTAGGGAAGGCGGTTGAGCAAGGGGATCTGCGCGGCCAGTCGGGCAAGGGGCCGGGAGAAGGTGTTGAGATAAAGGACGAAAGGTCCCCAATGGCGGTTGAAACGGTGGCGGGGATGATGGGGGCGAAAACCCTCGTCCACCTCCAGGAAGCGAAAGAGTTCCTCCAACGTTTCTTGCGGGCGGCCGACGATGTCGCGTTCGAAGATGAGGATGTGGAACTGCCGCCTCGGAAAGTGCCGCAGCCAGGCATCGAGCTGGAAGTAGTAAAAGCCGCGGTCGATGATCCCGTAGCGCTGCCCCACGTCCAGGATGCGCTCGTGCAGGGCGATGCGACCTGCGCGCATGTGGTGATAGAAGGCAGAGATGGCCCGGTGCACCGGATCGCGCAGGGAGACGATCAGCTTCATCTCGGGATCGAAGCGATAGACCAGTTCGGGCACATCCCGGCGCTTTGTCGGGGGAAAGTCCTGCTGAAAAGGGCTGGGGACCCAGAGATATCCCGGCGTCTTTTCGCCTACGGCTCTGGCCGCACCGGCCTCGGCGAACCAGCTGCGATACCACTCGATGCCCTTGTCATAGTTATCATTGAAGAAGCGTACTTCACGCGCGGGCATAAACACCTGGGGGTGTTGGATAAGGTTCTGGGCAATCCAGGTGGTGCCGGCTTTTTGCGCGCCGATGACCAGGAAGTTGGGTTGACGTGACATCAGGTAGAGGATGGCTGAACGGGGGGCACGCCGTCAGGGAAGTTTATGACCGCGAGGAGGTCTGAGGAAGTGCAGGCGGGCAGCCCAGGGGCCGGGCAGCAAGAGCAAGACATCTTCCAGCAGGCCGGGAGCCAGCAACCGAATACCGAGAAATCCGCAGATGGCGGTCATGGCTGCGGCAACCGAGAGGTAGAGGATGGGTGTGGCATGCACCCAGGCACTGTTGGAAAAACGCAAGAGAGCCAGGAGCAGATAGATAAGCAGGAACAGGGTAAGGCCGGGGCGGATGGCAGCCAGATAGTCTCGCCAGCGCACGCCGGCCAGGCGCTTGACGATGGCCTGCTGCAGGGGCCACATGAGCAGGGCGCGCAGGGCCAGTGCCGCGGCAATGCCGTTGATCCCCCAGCGTGCGCCAATGGCCAAAGTGGGGACGAGGGTGAGCAAGAGGAAGACCTGCCAGCGCATTTGAATGTCGGCACGGCCGCTGCTGAGAAAGACGGAGCGAGATAAGGTGGCCATGGTGCCGACGGCGCTGGCCGCGGTCAGCAATTGCAGCGGCAGCACGGCATCCTGCCATTTGGCGCCCAGGACCACGGCGACGAGTTCGGGCGCGAGGACACTGACCACCGCCACCACCGGCAGGGCAATCAGTGCCGTGCGCGACACGGTCTTGAGATAAGCGCGGCCCACCCGTTCGCGCCCCGCGCGCGAAAAGGCCGGGAATGCTACCGCGTTGACGATGTCGGCAAGGTAGCGGCGGGGCATGCGGGCCAGAGTGAAGGCCATGGTGTAGATGCCCAGTTCGGCTGCGCCGATGAACTTGCCGATGATGAGGTAGTCGAGATTCGTATTGAGGTAACCCACGAAGCGGGCACCCAGAACATTGGCGGAGAAGCCAAAGAGCTGGCGAAAACGGTCGCGCCGCCATTGCAGCCGCGGGCGCCAGCGCATCACCCACCACAACCCGACCACGGTGGCCAGTCCCAGCGCCAGATTCCGCCCGACCAGGCTCCACACACCGAAGCCCGCCCATGCCATGAGAATGGCCACCACGGCCGACACTACGCTTGCCGAGGCCTCGACCATGGTCAGTTTCCGCAATTTGAGATCGCGGCGCAGCAGCGCCCGGTGAACCGCCCCCCAGGGCGAGATGAGGAACAGCAACGCCACCACACGCACAATGGGTCGCAAAGCCGGTTGGGCATAGAAGCCTGCAATGGCACCGGCCAGCGCATTCAGCAGCAGGAAGACGGCCAGCCCCATGACTACAGTAGACCAGAAAGCCGTGGACATATGGGCTTCATCCATGTCATCCCGCTGGATGAGAGCTTCGCCCATGCCCAGTTCCGTCAAGATCTGGGCCAGATTGACCACGACCACCACCATGCCCACCAGACCGAAGTCCTCCGGTCGCAGCAGCCGCGCCAGGATGGCCATGGTCAGTAGCTGCACACCACGAACCCAGAACT
>RFJM01000109.1 GCA_003694905.1 Caldilineae bacterium | reverse complement strand
CCGTGGTGGTGGCCTTCGACCGAACTCTCGACTACCGCAAGCTCAATCTGGCCTACCAGGCGCTGATGCGGGGGGCCAGGTTCTTCGCGACCAACGCGGACAAGGCGTGTCCCATGCCCGGCGGTGCCATCCCCGATGCCGGCGCTACCATCGCTGCACTGGAACATATCACGGGCCGGCGCCTGGAGCTGCTGGCCGGCAAACCTTCGCCGCTTATCGTGCAGGTCGCCCTGGAACGGCTGGGGCTCCCAGCAGAGCGCTGCGTGATGGTGGGAGATCGCTTGGAGACGGATATCCGCATGGGCCAGGAGGCGGGGATGCGTACGGCTGTTGTGTTGACCGGTGCCAGTCGCCGGGAGGATGTGGCCGCGATGGCCCGCCCGCCGGACTGGGTGGCCGAGAATGTGGGGGAATTGGTCAGGATGCTCGGAGTGGCCTCGTAAGGGGACATCAGGGCCGGGCCTGCAGGGGAAGATAGAGGCTCTCGGCCCATGTGGGGATGAAGCCAACCAGCTCTGTCCACACCGAGGCCAGCTCCTGTGTAGCGAGGTGGAAGGGATAGTTGGTTTCCCAACTCCAGCCGATATGTACAGGTAGTGGTTCTGTTGCCTGGGCTCTGGAGGCGAAGTAGTCGAAGAAGGCCATCTCGCGCGGGCTCAGCAAGCGATCGCGGGTGACGATGATCGAGGCAACCCGGAACTCGCGCTGTGCTCTCGCATAGGAGGGCGCCCGTTGGCCGTAAACTTTGATGATATCGTCGGCGCGCACGATATTGACCGGCCCCTGTAGTATGCATCCGTTACAAAGTGTCTGTTCCTGGTCCACGAAGACGATGTGGTCCCCTACCGCTTGCGGCGGGACTAGGCCCATGAGATACAGCTCCATATCGTTGAAGGTGTGGTGCTGTGCAGGGGTGAGCGTGTAGGTCCCATTGCCGTTGTCTTGAACTGTGTACGGGAAGGACAGCCCCTGACTGCTGGTGGCCGAGTTATAGCCCATGATACCCTGAGCCAGAGTAGAAACGGGCCAGTGGGGCCCAATGCCTAAAAGGCCGTCCACATCTTTGAGGAACACCATCCACCGGTGCCCGATCTCGTGGGAGAAGGTTTCCTCGGCACCGTCGTAGTAGGTCGACAGGGGATAGTACACGATGCCCTGGAGGCGCCCTGAGCTGCCATAGTCGGCGGAGGCGTCGAAGATCGTGAGGCCGATACCCTGGATGTCATTGCGTATCCCCATGTAGTGGCGGTTGGCCATCCGCGAGGGCTCCTGCAGGAGGAGGAGAAAGTCGTAGTCGTCGCCGAGGAAGTCGTAGAAACGGTTGACGACCGCGGTTGTGGGCGAAGGGCGACCCGCGACAGAGGCAGCACCTGTCGGCGTAAAGTAAGCGGCATAGCGTATGTTAACAAGATGAGGGCTGGCCTGGACGTCTCTCGCGAGCAGGGCGACGGGTACGTTGGGGATGTCTTCGTCGGCCACGTTGAAGTGCATCCCATAGCGGGCCAGTTTGATCCCACCATCGTATACATCGAGATACCCGGCCGAGTGACGGTGCACGTCGTGGGCAGGATTATAACCGGCCAGCGCTGTCGAAGTGGCCAGGGAAAGCGTAAAGGTGTGCCGGCTCTGCGGGGTGAAGACCATTTCACTGCCGTTTAGGAAGACCAGACGTACTTCGTCGACGGCAGCATCCGTCTCTACCCGGATCTCCACCGGTGCAGTCGTACCGGGTTGCAGAACCAGGGGCGTGACGCTGAGGTAAGTGATTGGACT
This sequence comes from Caldilineae bacterium, assembly GCA_003694905.1. GTDB lineage: Bacteria > Chloroflexota > Anaerolineae > J102 > J102 > J102. Next base: position 4,458 of record RFJM01000109.1, on the reverse strand, counting down.
GCCGGTAACGGTAACGGGCTCGGCGGGGAGGAGTGCGTCGGCCCGTGCTTGCGCTGGATGTGCCATGGCGGCGTCCGGCCCTGATGTCCCCAGAAGGAACAGAGCGGTCAGGAAGACGAGCATGATTCGGCAGGGACGGGCGAGATAGGGATTCGACATAATAGACGGCTCCTTTGGTGATAGAAGTGGTCTCTGTTGGTAATGACGCCGGCAGGCCCGATTTTGATGCTGCCGGGTGAGGTTGCTGGTGCTGGAGCGCACGCGAGCACACTTGGTCCGCTTGCGAAATTGTGCTATGCTCCTTTTACGTTCTGCTCGGTACCGCTCGTTGCCGTGAGGTGTGCGACATGTCTGCTGCAACTCGCCGACTTTACTCTTCTCGGAAAGTGCTCTTGCACGTGCTCCTGATCGTGGCAGTCGTTGTGCTCGCAGGACTGCCTGTGCAGGCCGAGGCGGGGCGATACCCCACCTGCCACGGGCGCTCGTGTCGGGGGAAGAGCCCGGTGCGAACAGGCTGTAATCGAGACGCGGTGACCATCGATATCGTGCCCAAGCCCGGTACAGCCTCGGCAGGTTACTACCAGTACGTGGAACTGAAGTATTCGCCGACATGCGATGCCTCCTGGGCGCGTGTCGTGAGTCGCCTGGATAAGAAGGATATCCTGTTCACGCGGGCCGTCATCAAGGGGCACAAGTGGCGAACACGGGTGAAACGCTATGGGCGACGCGTGGTGAAGAGCAGGATGTGGTCTGGTCTCAACACGGCGTGCGGGGTGTCGGTCTGGAAAGACGATCCGACGTACAGGGTTTCGGCGTGCGTGGAACCTCCTGCGCCCTGAAGCCAACCGTATCACCGTATCTGTATCCAGCAAAAAAGCCCACCTGATGGTGGGCTTTCTGACCATGGGCGTCGGGAGGTAGGTGACCGGGCGGCCTACATGTGGGTGAGAGCACGACGGACGGAGTCGACGACCAGCGCGATCATGTCATCACTCATGGTGGGGAAGAGGGGCAGTGTGACCTCGCGCCCGGCAATGGCTTCGGTGCGAGGCAATGAGATAGTGCCGTAGCGCCGGCGATAGTAGCTGAATTGGTGAATGGGCGGGTAGTGGATACTGGTCTGGATACCGTCGTTGCGGAGCGCGTCGATGAATGCCAGGCGGTCACGGCCTTCGGGCAGGAGCACGGGAAAGATGTGGCAGGCGGACTCGCCCCTTGCCTGGGCGAAGGGCAGGGCGAGGCCGGTATCCGCCAGAGCTTCTCGGTAGCGCCGACTAATGAGACGCCGGCGCTCATTACCGGCCGGGAGTTTGCGCAGTTGAGCGAGTCCCAGCGCCGAGCGGATCTCATCAATGCGATAGTTATAGCCCAGTTCCACGACATCGTAGGAATAGGCGTGCCCGCGGTGGCGGTCCCAGGTCAGGCTGGTCATGCCGTGGGAGCGTAGAGTGCGGACGGTCTCTGCGACGTCGCTGCGAGCGGTGACCAGCATACCCCCTTCGCCTGTGGAAAGATTCTTGTTCGAGAAGAAGCTGAAGCAACCCGCGTCGCCCCAGGTTCCCAAAGCCTTGCCATCCAGCGTAGCACCCGGTGCATGGGCCGCATCTTCGATGATCGCGAGGTCGTGTTGGCGGGCGATCTCGAGAATGGCCGGCATGTCGCACGCGTAGCCGCCATAGTGCATGACCATGATTGCCCGCGTGCGGGGTGTGATCTGCTCGACCACGGAAGCCGGATCCATGGTCAAGTCGTGGGGACCTACGATGTCGGCAAAGCGCACATCCGCACCCGTGTAGAGGACCGCGTTGGCGGTGGCTACGAAGCTGAGAGAGGGGACGATGACCTCATCGCCCGGCCCGATGCCCAGTGCGAGGCAGGCCAGGTGCAACGCTTCGGTGGCGTTGGAGAGGGCGACGGCGTGCGGCACGCCGATGAAGTCGGCAAAGGCCCGTTCGAATTCACGGGTGATGCTGCCCATGGTCAGCCAGCGACTGTGCACCACCTGTCGCACCGCCTCCTCTTCTTCTGGCCCATAGTTCAAGTCCGCCAGCGGTACCCGCCAGACCACGCCTGAGGTCTCGTTGCTGTGAGCGGATTCTGACATGTGTGCGCCACGCCCGGGCTTGAATATGCTACGCCCGCAGGATCTTGTGTCGGATTTGCTCGAAGTCTTCGACAGCCTGCTCGTAATCGGCAGGTGAGCCCAGGTCCTGCCAATAGCCTTTGAATGGATAGCCGATCACACGCTCGCCATGCGCGAGCAATTCCGTGACCAGGTCGGGGAAATCCAGGTACTGATTGTACGGGATGTAATCCAGCACGCGGGGTTCGAAGACGTAGATCCCCATGCTCACTTGAAAGTCGTATGTCGGCTTCTCCTGGATGCCGATGATCTCGCAAGAGCCGTTGAGTTTGAGCACGCCGAGATCGATCTTCACCTGCCGGGAGTGCATGGCGATGGTGGCCGTAGCGCCGTTGGCCCGGTGATAGTCCACCAACTGTTTCATGTCGAGGGTCGTGAGGATATCGCCGTTGCACACCAGGAAGGTCTCGTGGAGATCGTCGATGAGAGACAGAGGACCGGCCGTTCCGAGAGGATGGTCTTCGAAGCTGTAGCGTATCCGCAGACCGTACCGTGCGCCATCTTTGAAAAAGGCACGAAAGAGCTCCTCCAAATAGCCTACCGTCAAAATGACTTCTTCGATTCCCGCCCATTTCATCTGGCGCAGGAGGATCTCCAGGATGGGCATGTCGCCAATGGGCATCAGAGGTTTGGGAAGAATTTTCGTATACGGGGCCAGTCGGGTGCCCTTGCCTCCCGCAAGAACGACTGCTTTCATGAAGGCTGGATCGTTGAGGGTTGTGGGGCAAGCGTGTGCTCCCGAGACGCTCATCCTCAAAGGAGAACGTGCGGCGACACTCTTGCGAGATCGGACTGTTCACGAACAATCCAATCATAGCCCACGCGACGCGATTTGCCAAGAAATAAGCCCCTAAACCTGGTACTCGCCAACCCGATACATGTCCAGGTGTTGGCCAACCCAGGCAATGGTGCGACGTAGTCCCTCGTCAAGCGATACCTCGGGCCTCCAGCCCAGGAGCACTTGCGCGCGCCCGTTGTCGGATAGCAGACGCTGCACCTCGCTTCGGGCCGGGCGCAGGCGGGTTTCGTCTACCTCGATGTGCACATCTCGCCCGACCAGCTTGATAATCCGCCGAGCCAGTTCTCCGATGGAGATGTCGGTTCCGGTGCCGAGATTGAGGGTTTCACCCTCCACCCCCGGCGTCTCACCCATCTTGAGAAATCCGGCAATCGTGTCGCTGACATAGGTCAGATCTCTGCGAGCCTCGAGATTCCCCAGCCGCACCACATCCTGCGTCAGTGCCTGGGTGATGATGGTGGGAATCACGGCGCGGGCGGATTGGCGGGGGCCGTACGTATTGAAAGGGCGAAGGACCGCCACCGGCAGGTCGAAGGCGCGATAGAAGCTCTCGGCAATCTTATCGGCACCGATCTTGCTGGCCGAATAAGGCGACTGACCCTGCAGAGGGTGCGATTCATCGATGGGGACCCGCAGGGCGGTACCGTAGACCTCGCTCGTGGACGTGTGTACAATGCGTTCGACGCCTGTTTCCCGGCCGGCCAGCAGGACGTTCAGGGTCCCCATGACATTGGTCTCGATGACTTCGTGCGGATGGAGGTAGGAGTAGGGAATGGCAATCAGAGCGCCCAGGTGAAATACGTGGGACACCCCGCGCATGGCCTGGGTCACGGCGGGCAGGTCGCGCAGATCCCCGGCAATGACCTGTACACGAGCCAGGTCTTCCGGGGCCAGTTGCGAGAGCAGGCCCCAGTCGCCACGCGAGTTGTAGCGGACGAACGCCCGCACTCGCGCTCCTCGTCGTATCAACGCTTCCACCAGGTGACTCCCGATGAAGCCTCCTGCGCCCGTCACCAGTATTTCCCGGTCTCGCCAATATTCATGCATCCCGTGTACTCGCGTTTGTCGTCGGATCGGCAGGAAAAGCGTTGATGGCTTCCTGCAACCTGCGGATTTGGGCCTGAGCTGCTGCGGCGTCACCACGCTCCATCAATACGCTGAGATCCTGGAGCCAGCCCTGGACCTGGGCCGGAGCGATGCCGGGCACACTGCTCAGGATGGTGGCAGACACGCCGCTTCGGCCTTCAGCGGCTCCGTGCAGGGCGTCCAGGGTGGTCTGCAACGCGCGTTTGAAGTCGGGAAAGATGAGGACGTGGGCACCCGCGGCGGTGCACTGCTCGAGCAGCCGTTCTCGTTCTTGCGAATCGATATTGTGAATGGCGAACACCACGACACCCACATCGTGCTCCTCGACCAGGGCGGGGATATCGTCGCGCTGGCCCAGGACGGGTAGTCCTGCAATCCTGGTTCCCACTTTGTAGAGGGCGTCATCCACGTAGCCCAGGACATGGAAGGG
>RFJM01000010.1 GCA_003694905.1 Caldilineae bacterium | reverse complement strand
GTCCACAGAGGGCTCGGATGCTTCCAGGGCCTCGGTGAGACGGGCCAACGCCGGCAGTCCTTCCCGGCGCAGGCTGGAATCGACCTGGTCGTACATGTCGCTCTCCGGCGCGTACACGCACTCCGTCCACAGACCTGTAGCCGGGTCGTCGAAGCGCCAGCGGTTTTCCTCAACCTGCTCGGGCACAGAGGGATGCCGGGGAACGGGTGCTGCGTTGGGGTAGACGTCCAGGTCCAGAGCGCGCCACAGCGCGATCTCGTCGGCGATGCGACGGCGATGGTAGGCTTCGTACCAACCCTCGCGCATGGCGCGATTCTGCAGGACCCCTCGCACATAGCCGCCAAACCCACACCAGGCCTCGCGCCCCAACACATAGGATGCGGTGGGATTGTCAATACTCAGCTCGAAGAGGGGCACCCGGTCCGGCTCGCGGTGGGCAAAGGCCAGTCGGGCGCGTTCTCGGCCGGTCATGCCCTGCTCTCTGCCCGGAAAGCCGGCGCCACCTCTTCCGCAAACAAACGCACCCCCTCGGTCGCCGGCTCATCGGCAAATTCCAACATGAAGCTCTGTACCCCGGCCCGGACATAGGCGCCGATCTGCTCCCGTATATCCTCCGGCGTCCCCAGCAGGGGCACGTCGCCCGGCCAGATGGGGTAACCGTGCAGGTGTGCTGCGGCCTCCTCGCGGGTGCGCGCGATGGCTACCACGCCTTTCCAGCTCTTGAGAATCACTGCCGGGTCGCGGCCCACAGTCCCGCAGTGCCGGGCCAGGATGGCCGTCTTGCGGGCAAACTCGTCCGGAGATACGCCCGGCAAATTCCACCAGTCGGCATACTCGGCGACCGCGCGTAGGGTCAGCTTTTCGCCGCCTCCGCCGATGAGGACAGGTGGGGCCGGCACGGGCTTGGGTTCGCAGGTGGCGCGGTCGATGCGATAGTAACGGCCGTGGAACGTGGCCTGACGGCGGCCCGGATCCCACATCAGCCGGCAGATCTGCACAGCCTCGACCATTTGCGCGATGCGGACCGCTGCGGACGGAAACTCGTAACCGTAGGCCCGATACTCCTCCTCCTTCCATCCCGCACCGATGCCGCAGACAAAGCGTCCGCCCGAAAGCACCTGCAGCGTGGCGGCCATCTTGGCCAGCAGGGCCGGATTGCGGTAGTTTTGTCCCAAAACCAGCGTGCCCAGCCGCACATCCGGGATCTTCGCTGCCAGGTAGGCCAGGGTGGTTAGGGCTTCCGGCAGGGGAGCGGTGCCGTCGTCACCGGCCATGAAGTGGTCGGCAATCCAGAGGCTACGAACATGACCTCGGGCCGCGTCCAGCACGGTTTGTGCCTGGGCGGCCAGCGCCGCCAAACCACCGGAGGGCATGCGGGCGCGGCCATGGGGCAGGATCCAGCCAAAGTCAACGCCGGTGGGCATCAGTATGGCCCTCGACCTCGGGTCGTGTGGGTGACCACGCCCACCATGCCCACCAGTAACCCGCCCATCGAGGCCGCAAAGCTCAGAAAACTGAGCAAGAAACTGGGCTCGACGACGCGCAGCACCATGAGCAAGGGAAAGAGCACGCCCAGCAACAAGAGCACGCTTCCGGCGATCATCCAGCGAACGGAATTGACATCAACCATGAGCAAAGCTCCCGTCAATCATACAGCCAGCATTTGACCCGGTGTCCCGGTGCCACCTCGATATCCGGTGGGACCTTGACATCGCACAGGCCGCGCTCGACCTGAGGGCAACGGGGATGGAAACGACAGCCGGGGGGCGGGTTGACCAGGCTGGGAGGCTCGCCGGGCGGGACATCGCGCATGATCAGCGCATTCTGCGGATCCGGATCGGGGATGGCGGAAAGCAACGCGCGCGCATAGGGATGGTGGGGTTGTTCTAACAGGTCATCCACATCGGCTTCTTCGATGATCTTGCCGGCGTACATGACAAACACCCGCCTGGTGAAGTAGCGCACGGTGGAGAGATCGTGCGTGATGTAGATGAGGGCGATGTTGTGATCGCGCTGCAACCGCTGCAGCAGCCGCAGGATCTCGACGCGGACCGAGGCATCGAGCATGGACACCGGCTCATCCGCGACGATGAGCTGCGGGCGCAGGATCATGGCGCGAGCGATGACTACACGTTGTTGCTGGCCGCCGCTGATTTGGTGCGGGAACTTGGTGATGAAGTCTTCCACCGGCAGCAAGCGCACCTCTTCCATCACCTCTTGCACGCGGCGCTCACGCTCGGCCCGGTCTTTGACGCCGTTAACGATGAGGGGCTCTTCCAGAATGCGCCGGACGTTGAGGAAAGGCGGCAAGGCTCCGAAAGGATCCTGCTGAACATACCCCACCTGGGAACGATACCAGCGCAGTTCATCCCGCTTCAGTTTGCTGAGGGCCCGGCCGGCGAAGAACACCTCCCCGCGGGTGGGGCGGTGCAGACCGAGGATGGTCTTCATCAGGCTGGATTTGCCACACCCGCTTTCGCCCACCACGGCGACGGCCTCGCCGCGATGAAGGTCAAAGGTGACGCCGTCTACCGCTCGCACATGGCCGGCGTGGCCAAAACCCCAGCGCCGTAGCTCGAACCAGGTGTGCAGGTCTTTCACCTGCAGCAAGGGCTCGTCATGCGCGGGGGCCGAGGACAGGGGGGCGGTCTGAGGAGGGGTTTGGAGGTCGGTGGTCATTGCAGGCATGGGGCAGGGGGTCAGCTGAGGGGTTGATCGGTGCCGCCGCGCAGGACATCAACGGGCTGGGTTGTGCTCTCGTACAGCCAGCAGCGGACCATGTGACGATCGGAGAAAGTGTAGAGAGGCGGATCGGTATCGCAGCGCTCGAAGCGGGCGGGACAGCGGTCGGCGAAGCGACAGCCGCCGGGCGGGTTAAGCAGGCTGGGGGGCTGGCCGGGGATGAAGGTCGGTTCCTGTTTCTCGCGCAGGCGGGGGACGCTGGCCATGAGCCCCTGAGCATAGGGATGCCGGGGCATCGTGAAAAAATGCCTGGCGTCACTCACTTCCACAATCTGCCCCGCGTACATGACCGCAACCCGATCGGCCAGCTCGCTGGACGTGGCGATGTCATGGGTGATCAAGATGAAGCTGGTGTCCAGGTCCTGCTTGATGCGCTTGAGCACGTTCATGATGTTGGCCTGGGTGAGGACATCCAGGGCCGAGGTGGGCTCATCCAGGATGATGAGGTCGGGGCCGGTGACCAGGGCCATGGCAATGGCTACCCGCTGCCGCATACCGCCGCTGAGTTCGAAGGCATAGCGATTGAGGAAATCGGCCGGCACGCCCACATTGCGGAAGGCTTCGTGTGCCCGGGCGATGGCCTCTTCCCGCTCGATGTTGAGATGCTCGATGAGGGGTTCGGCCACCTGATCGCCCACCCGCAAGACCGGGTTTAAGGCATTCATGGCTGCCTGGGGAACGAAGGAGATACGGAGCCAACGGACGTTCTGGCGGAATTCCTCGTCGCTGAGCTGCATCACATCCTGGCCGTTCAGGCGGATGCTGCCGTCGAAGGTATCGACGTTGCGCGGGAGAAGACGCAGGAGAGCGCGGGCCAGGGAGGTCTTGCCGCAACCCGACTCACCCAAGATGACCATCGCTTCGTTGCGTTTTAGTTCGAGGTCGACATGATCGACCGCCTGCACCACGCCCAAAGTTGTGCGGAAGTAGAGGACGAGGTTGTTGATCTGCAGCAGCGTTTGGTTCGACATGGTATGCTAGAGTCCGCGGAGACGTGGGTTGAAGATGCGGTCGAGGGCGAATCCTACCATGGCAAAGCCCAAACCGGTAAGCATGAGCAGACCGGCGGGTTCGAGCACCCAATAGTAGAGCCCCTTGTACAGGGCGCCCTGGCTGAGCGCGGCCTGGATGACCTTGCCCCAGGTGGGCAGGATGGGATCACCCAATCCCAAGACGGCGAGAGATGCCTCGAGAAAGACGTAGGTGGGGATCAGGGTGACCAGTTGGGGGATGAGCACGGGCACGATACGGGGCACCAGGTAGCGCAGCACAATACGCAGATCTCCGGCGCCGTAGGCCTGTGCTGCCTCGATGTACGGCGATTCGCGGATCTGCATGAAGATGGCGCGATAGGTCTTGATGCTGCCGCCGAAGATGCTGAGCAGGATGGTAACGCCCAGCATGAGCCAGATGCTGCGAGAGTAGAAGGTCCCCACCATGATCAGGATGGGGAGCAACGGGAGCATGAGGACGACTTCGGTGATACGCTGAATCAGGTCATCCACCCAGCCGCTGAACCATACGCCAAAGGCGGCGATGATCATGGTGGTGATGGTGGTACCCATGGCGGCCAGGAGGCCAAAGGCCAGGGCCACCGGTGCCCCCCACATGAGCGCGATCTTCAGATCGCGGCGTTGATGGTCGGTGCCGGCGATGCCGTAGACCTGACCATAGGAGATGAACTCGGCATCTAGGGTCGATTCCGGCTCGAAGGCCACAACGCTGAGGTTGAGGCGGTAGGTCCCTTTCAGTGGTGTCGGCGGTTCCACCTCGGGCTGCATGAGCAGGGCAACCTGCGCGGGGTAGTCACCTACCGAGCGCTTGAGCCGTCTCTGCAGGCGCTCGTCTTGTTCGAAGCGGAAGACCGTGCCCTCGGAAACGGCGAAGTCGGCGATGCGGATATCGCGGCCGTCAGGTGTGTGCCAGGTGATGGACACAAAAGGGGTCTTCTCGCTGTAGGTGGGCCTGAAGTAGAGGACGAGTGCACGCGGGAATTCGTCGTAGTTGAAGTCGAAGGTGTAGGTGAGGTCGAAGGTGTGCTGGTCGCCCGACGCGCCGGTGTCGGTCCTTTCGGCCTGACCTTCGGCCGAGTTCAAGATGATAGTATCGGGCAGCTTCTTTTCGCGAAAGAGGTTGATCCAGGCCGGAGGCGCGTTCTTGGGGAGCTTGTACCAGACTTCAGCCCCGCCGCGCCAGAGGGTAATGGCTTCTTCGTAGGGGATGGTGATCAAGGTGTAGGCCGCGAGGACGACCAGCGCCAGGATGACCAGTACACCGGTCAGAGCAGAGGGATATCGCCGCAGGTCGCGCAGGGCGTTACGAAACGTGCTCATTGGGCACCTCCCGCACCGCCGATGCGAACCCGTGGGTCGACCAAAGCATAGATGATGTCGAGGAGAAACACGGTGATAGCCAGCAGATAGGCGAAGATGACGGTAGAACCCACGATGACGGCGGTGTCGAAGAGGCCAATGGCCTGGAAGAGGGTGCGGCCCAGGCCGGGCCAGTTGACCACCGTCTCGAAGATGGGCGCGCCCGTCCACAGGGAAATAAGGGTGAGGGCAAAGCTGGTGATGATGGTGGGTAGGGTAGGTCGCAAGATGTAGCGCCGCTCGACTTTGCGGTCGGGCAGGCCCTTGGCGCGGGCCATCTCCACGTAGTCCTCGCTGGAGTAGATGAGGAAGAAGGTACGCCAGCTATAGACGCTGACGAAGATGGCGCTGATCAACAGAGCCGACACCGGAAGGATAAGGTGTTTGGCCAGGCTGAGGGCGTAGGCCACGGGTGACTCAGGCGGCGGCGCGTCGACCATCCCCCCAAAAGGCAACCAGTGCAGGAGCGCGGCGAAGATGAGGATGAGAAAGATGGCGTAGAACCAGCCCGGTGCCGCCGAGGTCGGCGACAAGGCGACAAAAAACCGGTCAAGCAGGCTGCCGTAGTGACGCGAAAGTCCCAAAGCAATGAAGAGGCTGATGAAAAAGAGGAGGAGATTGGAGGTCCCGAACAACAGCAGGGTGGTGGGTAACCGCTCCAGGATGATGAGCCGAACCTGACGTGAGCCGCTGTCGCTGCTCATCAGTTGGGCGCGGCCCAGTTGCAGGGTTAGGGCGTTGCGCAGGAAGCGCACGCTGCGCAGCAGGAAAGGCTGGTCCAGCCCCAGGCGTTTCTCGGCCAGCCTTACGCGTTCTTCAATCAGCTTGCGTTTCTCCTCCCCCGGCAGGTTGGATAGACCCGGATCGTTCATGACCTGCAAGGACACGAATT
>RFJM01000108.1 GCA_003694905.1 Caldilineae bacterium | reverse complement strand
GTGCGGGGGAGCGCCCCCGCATCCGCGGCGTTGGCCGGCGAGACAGGTGGCCGGGGTTTCAGCTTCTCGGGCCGGGCTGCATGTGGGACAGGCTTTCGAGCCTGTCCGGATGCCGGCCCACGCAGCACGGCTTGGCAAGCTGAGACGATGGTTAGTCGTCTGGTCGGGCCGGGCCGCCTCTTTGTCCGGGGGGCGCTGCCCGCGAGCTGCCCCCAAATTGAAACACACCCCGCAAAGGCGGAGGCCAACTGTGGCATTTCGCAGGTCTGGGGGAGTCTTCGGGCTTCACTGATGCGTGCCAGAGACAGGAATCCGGTCGGGACCGGTATTGTAGTATGGGCTATCGGCGAATGCGACACACCTAGCTGGGTATGCCGATTGGGCAAAGATACAGGGGAACGATCATTCCTGTTTCCCTTCCTCGTCTGTACCTCCCTCGAGATCGCTGAGGTTGACCTCGATATCCTCAGCCGCCTCTTCGGCCTCTTCCGCGGCTTCGCTCACATCTTCCGGCTCGGCAACGATCTCATCGGCAGCGCTTTGTGCTTCCACGTCGATTTCACCGACACCGGGCATCACGTCGTCGGGCGAAAGGTCGTAGTCGGCCGCAGGCTCGAACGCGGTCTGGCGGCCGATCTGGGCGTATAGATGGCTCTGCACCAGGGTGGTCCAGAAGGAGGTAAAGAAGATGCCCACGAGACACAGCACAAAACCGACGATACTGGCGACAAGGCTGACCGCCAATACGACGATGACGGCGATGATCACGTCGGAGAGATTCTCGCGCGTGAAGTTCACGATTTCGGAGAAGCGCAGGGCGGCCGATAGTCTCTGGGTCTCGGCCAGACGGATGTAGATGCCCGGCGAAACCAGGGCCAGGAAAATGCCGTAGAGTGCGGACAGACAGCTGAAGCACAGACCCAGGACGGCGGCGAAATTGGAGTCGCCAGACAGGGCCAGGACGATGAACACCGGGATGCCAACGATGAGCAACGGCAGTGCCCAGATCAGTCCGGCGACCATAACTCTCAGGCCCTCGACGATCTTATCCCCCCAGTTGTCCCATTCAGGCAAGGGCTGGGGTTTGTCACGGCGCACATTGCGTAGCAGTTCCAGCGCATATCCCGTGATGAGCGCCGCGCCGGCGATGGCGCCGATGATCGTCCAGCTCAGTAGCAGGGTGGCGACTCCGATCAGGCCACCTATGACGACCTTTTCTATCCACGTCTCATCCTCGAAAACGAAGCTGACCGAGCGACCGATGTCCATGATGCCTCCTGAAGGGATCGAGGTAAGAAGGAGCGATGTACTGAATTATAACAGATGGCGAGGACGGTGCGTAATCGCGGCAAAAATGGGGGACTATGGTTGGATGGGCTGTGGCCTGTCCTCGGTGGGCTATACGTATCGAGAGTGCAACGGGTTGCAAGCCCGACGGACCCATTCGCTATTCACGCCAGGGGTGGCATGATGCCGTGAGACTCGATCGTGCTGCGCAACCATCCCAGGCCGGCCAGAAATGTCGCGGCCAGGGTCATGGCGGGCAGGAGATATGTGAGGAGTTCGCGCGGCGCGCGTGCCTGGCTTTCGGCGCCAAAGGCAACGACCAGGAGGAGAACGCCGAGAGAGCTGAGGAACAGAAAGGCGCTCGCGGTAGAGAGTATGGCCAGGGGATAGAAGAAGGGCAAATATCGGCTCTCCACGGCCAGGGCCAGCAGTGCTGCCAGTATCAGAGCCATGAACAACTCTCGCATGTCGGCTGCCTTTTCAGGCGCCCGCGCTTTGGCCCAGAAGACCCGGTTGAAGAAAGGGATATACAGATAGCCGATGGCGATACCCTGCAACAGACCTGTGACGAGCCGGAGCCGATTCTGCGGTGGATAGAGCCAGGGTTCACCCAGCAGCAGTGTGGCGTAGGAATTCAGGCCGTCGAAGGCCCAGAGCAACAGGAAGAGGGCTAGAAGGAGGATAACCCGACGCCGTGGCAAGGATGTACCATAAAGGCGGCCGCGGCCCCAGGCCACGACGAAGGGTATCCACAGGCCGAGGTATTGCCCCGTGCAGCGCGCACATAGGGGCAGCACCAGATCGCCGAAGAGGTATGAGCGCGCTCGAATCTGATGACAAATGGCATAACCCACATGCCGGGCCGGGCCGAGCAAACCGTCGCCGGCCCACCAGCCCATCATCCCTAGCAGCAGCAGCCACGCCGCTATCCGTGTGACTTTGTGTTGGAGCGCAGACGAAGTGGACATGTGGGTAGTCGTCCGGACCAGTGGCGCAGGTGAACGTTCATTGGCGGTCCGCAATGGGGTGCAGGATCATGGTACTTCGGCCAAAGCCTGCTATAATGAATGGTCATACATTCCAGCAAACGAGGATATCTAACCATTCATGGCCGTATTGGACATTATACTCCTGGGCGATGCCCGCCTGCGAAAAAAGAGCAAATCGATCAGACGGTTCGACGGCAAGCTGAAACAACTGGCCGAAGACATGGTGGAAACCATGCGTCATGCCAATGGGGTCGGGTTGGCCGCGCCCCAGGTGGGGATCAACATCCGCCTCATCGTCGTTGAGATGCCGGAGGAGGGGTTCGAGGAGGATCCCAACGCGGGCAAGCTGTTTGTGGTGGCGAATCCCGAGATCGTGCGCCTGCGCGGCGAAAAGGTGGCGGGCGACGAAGGCTGCCTCTCGATTCCCGGCTACATCGGGGAGGTGGAGCGCCAACCGGTCGCTACCATCAAAGGCCAGGATCTCAACGGCAAGCCCATCCGCATCAAGGCCACCGGCTATCTCGCCCGCATTTTCCAGCATGAGATCGACCACCTGAACGGGGTGCTCTTTATCGACCATATCGATGATCCTGCCAAGCTGCGACGGATCGTCTACGACGCGGAGGCGGACGAATATTACGAGGAGCCCGTGGCAGCCCTCATGGAGGGTTGAGAGGACACGGAAGACCGGGAGGAGGAAGGAAAACGTGCCGGGGATGCCGTTGCCTCTACCGGCTACACCAGCATCCCGCTAGCGGTGCGGAAATCTATCCTGGCCCTCGGCAGGGGCGCGGCATATGTTGCCTGATGTATGAAAGTGCCCGGTCATGTGGGTGAGTATCGCCGGCATGGCTTCGTTCCATATCCGCATGTCCGGATGAACACGGGCACGGCGACTGCCACATGGGAGGCGGAGTGGCGGATCTAGCTGCCCGGTCCTGCGGCATGGGCGCGGGGCTCAGTCATCGAGCCGGTCTGGCTGGGAAGCAAGATAAGGAGTCGGATCCACCACCGGTAGGCGCAGGCGACGGTAATGCTCGGGCTCAGAGGGACCGGTAGGGGTATCCCAGGGGATGGTAGCATCCAGGCCCATCTTGTCGCTGCGCGACTTGCGGCCTGGGGTGTGCCGGGCGGAGGGGTCCAGCGAACTGGAGGGCCGGTCGCGAAAGATATAGAGATCACGGCCTGCCTGGAAACGGGTGGCAATGGCCCATTCCACCTGGTCGGGACTGAAGATGTCGATGTCTTCGTCGACGACGACCACATGCTTGAGCGAACTGTGGCCTCGAAACGCGGCCTCGATGGCCTTGCGGCCGTCGTCGGGATGTTGTTTCTGGATCTGAACCACCGCATGAAGCCAGGAAGCGCCACCGGGTGTGATATGCACATTGCGGCAGCAAACAACCTGATTGACAGCACTGAAGATGCCGGGCTCTCGCGGCATGCCCATCAGCAGCTTGTGCTCCAGTTGGCCGGGCAGCAAGGCGTGGTAGATGGCGTTGCGGCGATGGGTGATGCACTCGATTTCCACAATCGGCTGGCGGCGCACGATGTCCCCGGTCTCGGTCAAATCCACAAAGGGGCCTTCGTCGGCGAGTTGATGGGTGATGCGGCCTTCCAGCACGAACTCGGCTTCGGCGGGGACGGGCAGATCGTGAGTAAGGCAGGATACCAAGGGCGTATCCTTCAAGCCATGGGCGATGTCCAGCTCACTCACACCCGGCGGGGGGGCCATGCTGGCGGCCAGCAGCACGTGTAGGGGCAGACCGATACAGATAGCCACCGGCAGTCCCTGGGGACATTTCTGCCAGGCGGTGTGAGCACCCCGGTTTTCTACCAGGCGTGCCACAAACCGTCGCTCATCCAGCCGCAGCAGCCGATGGTAGGAGGCGTTCAGGCCGGTGTCGGGGTCGCGAATGATGGCCACAGCGGCCGTAGCATAGGGGCCGGCATCCTCCGGCCAGTGTCTGAGTATGGGCAGGGTGGTGAGATCGGCGGGGCGTTCTACCACCTCCTGGCAAGGGCCGTGCTCGACCAGCGGCGCCGGGCGGGGATGCTCCAGGGCCTCGGCCAGGCGATGGAGCAACTCGTCGGGGGCGCAAGCCAGCGCCAGGGCAAAATGCCGCCGGTGGGAGGCCAATCCACTGAGAACGCGATAGGGATAGGGCTTCGTGCCTTCCTCTGCCGTCGGGGGCATCACCCTTTCGAACAAGACGGGATAGCCGTCGAGGGCATATGCTACCGCGGCCAGCTCATATTCGACGCTGACCCTCTTTGCCACGGTGTGCAGCCAGCCCTGCCGCTCGGCTTCGGCGATGAATTCATGCAGATTCATGTTACGGAGACGTCCTATCCTCCTGGTTGAGAAAACCGGTTTCGTGGATCAACTCGAGCACGTCAGGCAGCAAGACCCGGGTCGTGGAGAGCGCCTCCTGGCCGTAGATGGTCTCATTTCCCTGCCAGTCACCAAAGTAGCCGCCTGCTTCGCGCAGAATGGGTGGGAAGGGCCCGCAGTCCCAGGCATCCATGATGGGGTCCAGCATGAGATGGGCGCGGCCCGTGGCTACCAGCGCGTGCCCGTAGGCGTCACCCCACCCCGAGCAGAGATAGGCGGCTTTCTGAATGCGTTCCCAGGCTTCGGCTCGGCCGTATGGTGCGAAAGTGGTGACATCGGTATACACCACCACGGCGCGGGAGAAGTCCTTTTCGTCGGAGACTCGCGCCCGGCGCCCGTTCCACCAGCATCCCAACCCGGTTGCGGCTGCCAGCATCTCGTCCAGAGCGGGAAAGTATACGGCACCCACTTCCACCCGGCCCTCGATCTCCAACGCCAGCAAGACCGCGTAGAGGGGAATGCCGCAGATGAAGAACTTGGTGCCGTCAATGGGAT
The DNA here is from genome assembly GCA_003694905.1 of Caldilineae bacterium. Taxonomy (GTDB): domain Bacteria; phylum Chloroflexota; class Anaerolineae; order J102; family J102; genus J102. The sequence continues at coordinate 1,773 of RFJM01000108.1, read as the reverse complement.
CGATGAACCAGCGATGGCTGGCGTTGGCGTCACCCGTGTCGGCGTATTCTTCGCCCACCACCGCGTGACCGGGAAAGCGTTCGGCTATGCGCTGGCGGATCAGGCGCTCGGCCCGGCGATCCGCGACCGTGACCGGGGTATCGTCGGCCTTATAGTCGGGACGCACTCCCACCTGAAAGTGGCCCAGGGTCAGGCGTCCGGCCAGATAGGCCGTGTCGACGGCAAAGTCCAGATAGCTTTCGAGAGATTCTTTCATGGGGAATACGGTGATCGTTGAAAAGGATTGGAAGCAGACGGCAAGAGGCAGGAAGAACCGGCGACGCGGAGAAGACCAGGCTAGCGGTCGCCGAGCAAGGTACTGAGCACCCGCACCGCACCTGCCCGGCGCAGTGTGTGCGCCACACGCTCGACCGCTACAGGCTCCACCAGTGCGATCATGTTGCCCCCTCGGCCGCCGCCACTCAGCTTGGCACCCAGCGCGCCGGCTTCTCGCGCTGCCCGGCACAGGCGATCCAGTTCGGGCGAAGAGACCTGTAGCTCCGCCAAAAGGGCCTGGTTCCGGTCCATCAGAGAGCCCAACTGGCGGACATCCCCTTGCTCGATGGCCTCACGAGCAGCCGTGGCGACGGCGCCGATACGATCGAACAGCGCCTCGTAGCGGGCGCGATTCTGCTCCCAGGCGGCGCGCACAGCGGAGACGGTCAGACGGGTGGGACTGGCAACGCCGGTATCGGCTATGAGGAAGTGCATAGGGCTACCGATGTGAAAGGGCTCGGGTTCTGCACCTTTGACGAACCATACAGGAGTCGCATACACCACTACCGTGTTGTCGATACCGCTGGGTGTGCCATGATGCAACTTCTCCACCTCGTATACCAACCGGGAAAGCTCGGCGGGAGAGAGAAGAACGTCCCAGGCGTCAAGGAGGGCGCGTGCGATGGCGGCACTGATGGCTGCACCGCTGCCGAGCCCGGAGGCGATGGGAATCTCCGAATGCACCACGATACGCCAGGGAGGAAGCTCGCGTGCGGCCGCAGCACAGGTCAGGCGTACGACCAGAGCAAAGGGATCGTCCGCCGTCGCTTCGGCCACGTCGACCCGGCGCCCCAGGTCTACGGCCTCGACTACACAGCGGCTGTGAGGAAAAACCTCGGCATGAGCCTGAACCTGCGTCAGCGGTACCGCTATGGCAGGCCGACCGTACACCACGGCGTGTTCGCCGAAGAGAATGATCTTGCCGGGAGCATGTCCGACGCCGAGAGGAGACTCTTGCATGGCCGAAGTATAGCACAGAAGGCAGAGAGTGCAGGCTCGGCGAAGTTTGCGAGGGTGCGTTTCAAGATGGCGGCGGCCGGGGGGGGTGTTGTGTCCATCAAGGGCAACCCCATGTGCATGTCCGGGTAACGCGTACCCACCGTGACCAAACGGCGGAGTATGGGCAGTCTTGTGCTAGACCTGAATGGCGGGTCAATTGTCCGGTGTGCCTGCCGCCAGCCTACCTCACCCATCCCCACCCCGGCCCTCCCTTGCCCTCTCCGTAGCGGAGAGGGAAGGGGAGGGTGTGGGAGGGGTTAGGAGAGGTCAAGAACCCGGCTGGTCAAGATAGTAGGGCGGTGATCATATCCTTGCCAGAAAGCGGTCATGCGCAGCGGGTGCCCATTGTTGAACAGGATCGGGCAGACGCCTGGTACGTGCATGGCCGTGATCCGGTCCGCTGTCCTGTCCCCGAGGTCTCGTACGAGTAGATCGTGGGCACTCAGCATAGCCCCCTGC
>RFJM01000009.1 GCA_003694905.1 Caldilineae bacterium | reverse complement strand
GGCGAGGCCCGGCCGCCACCAGCCCGTCGCCCTGGCCGTAGATGGTGTTGTTGACCAGGGTCATGGTTTCGCCGCCCATGAAATTGAGCTCCAGGGCATTGCCCAGGGCTCGGCAGGGATCTACGTTGTAGGTAAAGGGCTGGCCGTCGAAAAAGGCGCAGTTGGCGATGAGCACGCTGTTTTCAAGGCGGGTCTGGCCTGTGACCTTGACGGGATTGCCGGCATTGCCTTCGGCCCGCACCCGGCGCAGGGTGATGCTGCCGCCCAGCGAGTGATAGAGCAGATCGAGGCCGTCGGAGGTGTTGTGCGAGAAGGTCGAGTCCTCGATGAGCCAGTCGCCGCCGGTGGCGCCGGTGCCCACGCCGTCGCCGTAGCCCCCGGCCGATTGCGCCCAGCAGCCCGCGGGTTGCTGGCCGGGCCAGGTTTCGGCGCACCCGTTCCATTCCACCGTCCAGCGCCGGAAGGTCAGGGTGCCGCTGTTGCTGTCGTTGCCGTCGATATCCCCATCCCAGCCGACCCAGCCGTTCCCCACCAGGCGCACGCGCTCGAGCGTCCAGTTGTGCAGGCGGCCGCCGCGTATGCCGGCGTCGGCCAGGCCGTGGATGTTGAGATCGCGCAGGGTCACGTCGCTGCTGTCCGCAGCCACGATGCCGGTGCCGGCCCAATCGCCGTAGGGATAGCTTTGCCGCGGGCAGGCCAGGCCGCCGCTGTGGAATTCCACGCAACCCGCATGGTCGGTGATCTCCAGGCAGGCGATTTGCACGTGGCTGCTGCCCCGGAGATCGAGGATGTGGTCGCTGCGTTCGGTGCCCCACAGTTCCGGCGGATTGGCGCAGCCGCTATCCCAGCCCTGGCCCAGGATGCGGGTGGGGTGGGCGGCGTCGGGGCCGGAGGGAATGGCAGGCAGGGTGCAGTCCCAGGGATAGTCGGGCGAGCAATGAGCGCCGTCGCCAGCGGCCTCGGGTGCGCCATAGCCCATGCGGTAGGAACCCGGGGCGATGATCAGGGTATCGCCCCCGCGGATGCGCGGCGTGCCGTCGGGCGGCAGGGCGCGAAAGGGATGGTCCCAGGCGCAGGGCTGGCTCGTGCCGCTGCCGGGATAGGGGGCATCGACGAGGCCGCTGCATTGCGCGGCCGAGCCGCCATCCGGCCGGATGTAGTAGGTGGTGGAGCTGGGCAGGGTGGCGCCATCAGCACGGACGGTGGCTGTTGCCTGCAGATCATTTCCGGCCATCAGCGCGGGCGGGGTGGCCTGACTGCAACTAAAGAGCACAAGGCCCAGGCCAAAGAGGATCGTTACAAACAGGAGGGATGGTCGTTTGGGCATAGTTCGTGGCGTGAAATCGGAGGGACAATGGCTGACGTGGCATGAGAGCCTCTTGCCGGGTGATGTCCGATCATTATCGCATGCGCCTGGCTACAAAGTGGCTACAACATGAAGGCGTCTCCGAGAGCGGTATGAGCCGAGGACATAGCCGTGACATCGTCGAGTGAACCCGCCTGTTGGTGCGAGGCACCGGCAACGCGGGGTGGTTGGACGGAGAGGCTTGTTCACGCAGATGTGATCTCCCGGGCGGTGCGGCGAGCCGGCCTCTTCATTCTATGGCGAGCGACGGTGGCCCTCGGAGTCATTTTGGATGTGCCTGTAGTACAGTTGGGGAGCCACCGCTGCGTGCGGTATACTTCAATCGGCTTCAGTGATGAAGCCCAACAATATCTCACCTTAGCCCTTCTCAGGAGAAAACGCAATGGACCGATGGAGAACATTGGACCTCACAGAAGAGTTCGTGGAACTGGTGCGGCGGGCGGCTACGGTACTTCCGGCGGATATGCGTACGGCGATTGCCGAAGCCAAAGGGCAGGAGGAGCCCGGTTCGGCGGCAGAGGGTGCGCTGGAAACGATACTGCTCAACGTTAAGATGGCGGAGGAGCATAGCACCCCGATTTGCCAGGATACGGGCACCCCGATTTTCGAGATCAAATACCCTTATGGGGTCTCCACCAAAGCCCTGTCCGAGCAGATCCGCAAGGCCGTGGCCATAGCTACCCAACGCGCCTACCTGCGCCCCAACGCCGTGGATAGCGTCACGGGGCAGAATAGCGGCGATAACACGGGTGAGGATTTCCCGACGCTTCATTTTCAGGAGTGGGATCAAGACCATCTGCATGTGGACCTCATCCTGAAGGGAGGCGGCTGCGAGAATGTGTCCACCCAGTACAAGTTGCCGGATGCCAAACTGGGCGCGGGCCGCGATCTGGAGGGTGTACGCCGGGTCGTGTTGGATGCGGTGTTCCAGGCGCAGGGCAAGGGCTGCGCTCCGGGCGTCCTGGGTGTCGCCATAGGAGGCGATCGCGGCGCATCCTACATCAAGGCCAAACAGCAGTTGCTACGCCCGCTGGATGATACCAATCCCGATCCACAACTGGCAGCCCTGGAACAACGGATTCTGGAAGAAGGTAATCAGCTCGGCATCGGCCCCATGGGCTTTGGCGGCAAAACAACCCTGTTGGGCGTCAAGATCGGTGCTCTACACCGGTTGCCCGCGTCCTATTTCGTGTCCGTCGCATATATGTGCTGGGCCAACCGCCGCGCGTCCATGGATGTCACGCTGCGTGATGACAATGTGGAGGTGAACTATGCATAGGCTCACGACTCCGATCTCAGACGAGGAAATTCGCGGCCTGCGGGTGGGTGACACGGTGTATCTCAACGGTCTGATCATGACCGGCCGGGATGCCGCACACAAGTTCATGATCGAGCACTTTATCAAGGGCACTCCCTCGGAGGAGGAGCTGCCCCTGTACAACGAACTGAAGAAGTTGCTGGACGGCGGTGTCATCTACCACTGCGGGCCGGTGGTGAAAAAGCACGAAGATGGAACCTGGTCGTTCGTGGCGGCCGGACCCACCACCAGCATCCGGGAGGAAGTGTACCAGGCGGATGTGATCCGCCACTTCAATCTAAAGGGCGTTATCGGCAAGGGGGGCATGGGCCCGAGAACGCTGCAGGCCTGCCGGGAACAGCCGGCCGTGTATTTCCACGCGATCGGTGGCGCGGCCAGCCTTATTGCTCAGGCGGTCAAGGAAGTCGTCACCGTGTACAAGATGGAGTTCGGTGTGCCCGAGGCCATGTGGGTCATCCGCGTCGAGGACTTCCCGGTGGTGGTGACCATGGACAGCCACGGCAACAGCATTCACCAGCAGGTGGAAGAAGCTTCCAGAGCAAGACTGGAGGCTTTGCTGGAGGCCGACTGACGCAGTGAGACGAGAGGCGGCCCGCGACGTCTACCAACGCGCGGGCCGCATGCTCCGGCGCCGGGAGGCGGACCGACCCGGTCCGGACGAATGGCGAATTCGGCTTCAGCTTGCAGAGGCGCGCCGTGTGGTCCGGTATCCAGACGGGCTCGAAAGCCCGTCCCACATGCAGCCCTGCCCGAGAAGCTGAAACGCACCCTTTGTGCAGGGGCGACTTGGCCCAAGACTTCCACCTATGGTACGATCGCCGCGAATATTTGTTCTAGCCGGCTGTGTCGCCGCAGTGATCATTCCGGCGATGTGCGGCCGCCCTGGCGCACTACGGGTATCCCCCCTGTTTCCTCTCCTCCCCCTGCCTCGCCATGCTCGAACTGCAGAAGCTGTTGACCACAATCGAGACCATGAGTGAGGAGCTGGCCCACCAGAGCCGGGCCCATCGCGAACAGACGGCAAGGGCTCAGGAGGTTCTCCGGGCTTTTGCCCAGGTGGATGACGCCCTGTTGGACAAGGTGGAACGCGCGGCCGACCTGGACCCGAGCTGGCGCGGAGCCCGGCCCGTCGGCGAGCGTTTGGACGAACATCATGCTCCCGAAGCACCTGACCATGATGCTTCGCTTATCGCGGTCGACGGCTCCCAGATTTACCCCGACCGGCATGGCATGGCTCTGTATTATCTGATCAACACCGGAGGCATCGTCTTACGCCAGGGCACAGGTCAGGCTCCCCTCACCTTCACGCGGCCCCAGGTCTTCTTTCGGGAGAAAGACCTCTTCAACGAAGCCGAAGAACTGATCGACAGCCAGACTGTCAACAACCTGAGGGAAATGGCCGAGCTGGAGGAGCTCGCCCGCCTGGTCGCGGAAGAACGAGCCTACTGGCAGGGGGACCTGGATCGGCGCGTGGTGGCAATGATGGATGGGCCACTCCTCTTGTGGGTAAGCGAGCGCGAATATGAGCAGTCTTCTCATGCCCATCGCCGCTTGCAAGAGTACCTGGCCTGTCTGGACGCCATCCGCGCGGCAGGCGGACTGCTCGTGGGCTATGTGGATAGGCCCCGCTCGGCCAATGTCTTGCGCCTGCTGCACGTGGCCGAGCTGGAGCTGATGGCCATCGACAAGGAGACCTTGCGGGCCACCCGCTATCGTGGATTGAGCGACCGTTTTCTTTTCGACTGGCTGCGCCCCCAGGAGCGCTCAGCCCTGTTTGCCAGCACCTCACGCATCAATCGCCGGGATTTCGCTCCGGCCGGTCATGAGATCTATTTCTTCTATCTGAATGTTGCCCAAGCGGACGGGCCTGACGATGCCAACATCGTGCGGGTTGATGTGCCCGCCTGGGTAGCCGCGCAGCCCGAGACGCTGGATCTGGTGCAGCAGGCTGTGTACAGGGACTGCCGCGGCACGGGCTATCCCTACGTCTTGGCCCGTGCCCATGAACTGGCCGTGGTGACCCAGCAGGAACGCCGCCAATTCGAGCAGATGCTGGCTACCCAGCTGATGCGCCGGGGCCGGTGGCCGTACACCTCCACCAAAGCCTATCTGAAGAGCCTCCTCTGACTCCCGACCAACTCCCTTTCCACCCATGAACGATACCTCGCCCCTCTTCGGTCGTACTCTCCGTACCGGGACATTGACCTTCACTTTTGGCTCGACTCTCCCCCATTCCCGGCAGCCCGCCTTCGGTGAACTGGTGCGGGTGCCGGCGGGCGCGGGCCAGGTCTACGGTGTCGTCTACGATGTGCTCACTCAAGACGACCCCTTTGTGCGCCAGGTCATCGCTGCTTCCGACCAGCTGGAGGCGGAGAAGATCGCTGACATGCGCGAGCGCCGGCAATCTCCCGTGGAGATCACCGCTCTGGCGGTGGCCTACCGAGAGGGGGGGCACGTGTATCAGCGCATTCCGCCCCGGCCACCGGCCACGCTCGAGCCGGTCTACGGTTGCGATGACGAGGAAGTGCGGGAGGTCCTGCAGGGCTGGGACTCTTTCCGTACCATCCTCAACCACGCCCAATGTCCCGCCGAAGAATTGCTGGCCGCGTGCATACGCCACGCCGCGCGCTGTCAACCGGCCGAACGGCGCCGTCAATTCCTGGTGGAGGCGGGCCGCGAGCTCACCCGTCAGCTATCTGCCGACCCCCTGCGCCTGGATGCCATCTTGCGTCGCCTGGGCGGAGACCAGTTCTGAACCCTTCTTGCCGCACCGTCTTTGTGCTTTTCCGTGAAGTCCGCTATGAACGATTTTCTTGACAACGATAGTTTTCTGGAAGACCTGCGAGCCGATGTCGTTGCAGCCGACCAGAGTCGGCGGCTGGGCGTGGTTGTGGCCGGCTCCCTCAGCCGGGGTCTGGAAGTCCGCCTGGATCGGGATCAAAGGCTGGAGGACCTGGCCGTGGGCCGCTATGTCACCATTGCCGCCGGCGATCGCATCTTCTTCGGCATGATCACCGACGTCTCACTGGACAGTACCAATCCGGCCTTTGAGAAGACGCCGCCCGATTTCAGCAACGAATTCTTCCGCCAGGTACACATGGGCACCAGCACGTTCGGGCGAATCCATGTCAGCCCCATGCTGGTGTTGCACCGCGAAAGCGAAGCCGACGACTGGAATGCTCAGCCGGTCAAAACCATCCCCGGCCACTATAGCAGCGTGTGCACAGCCACGGCCGAAGAGGTGGGCTATGTCTTCGGCCGCGAAGGGGAAGGTAGAGACGCGGATGGCCGCCGGGCCCACTATTTCCACATCGGCGAACCGCTGGACATGGAAAATGTCAAGATCACCCTGAATCTGGACCGCTTTGTCGAGCGCTCCTCGGCGGTTTTCGGCAAGTCGGGCACGGGCAAGACCTTCCTCAGCCGGCTGCTCCTGGCGGGGATCATTCAGAACAAAGTGGCGGTGAACCTGGTTTTCGACATGCACAATGAGTACGGCTGGGAGGGGACGGCGGAACACGCGCCTTCCGTCAAAGGGCTGAAGCAGCTTTTTCCCGGCGAAGTGACGATCTTTACGCTGGACGATGAGAGCAGCAGACGGCGAGAGTCAAGACCCGACTACACAGTAACCATCTCTCCCCAGGATATCGAGCCGGAAGATGTGCAGATGCTGGCCGGCATAATCGGTCTGACAGAGCCCCAGGTGGGGGCGATGTATGCCTTGGCTCGTCGCTTCGGTAAGGGATGGCTTCAGAAGTTTCTGGACGATGATTTCATCGATGCAGAGTGGGACGGCCTGAAGGGCATGGCCGAGGAACTGGGGCAGCCGCAACAGACGTTGGCCGCGCTGCGCCGCAGGCTCGATCGCTTTCGCCGCTACGATTTCATCACCGACAAGGGTGAGGGGAACTCGGTGGAGCGTATTCTGGAGATGTTGCAGGCCAACCGGCATGTTGTCCTGGAGTTCGGGCGGTATGGCAGCGATCTGGGTGCCTATCTGCTGGTGGCCAATTATCTGACCCGTCGCATCCACGAGCGCTACGTGCATCTTACAGAACGGGCTTTCGGAGAGAAGAGCGCCGAACCCACCAACCTGGTGATCACCATCGAGGAGGCGCACAAGTTCCTGGAGCCGGCCGTTGCCTCCCATACCATCTTCGGTACCATCGCCCGCGAGTTGCGCAAGTACCACGTGACCTTGCTCATCGTGGATCAGCGGCCCAGCGGCATCGACCCGGAGGTGATGTCCCAGGTGGGGACCCGCGTCACCTTGGCGCTGGACAGCGAGGAAGACATTCGGGCCGTGTTCATGGGGGTCAGCGGTGCTTCCGAACTGCGGCAGGTGCTGGCCAGGCTGGATAGCCGGGAACAAGCGCTGGTGCTGGGGCACGCGGTACCCATGCCCGTGGTGGTGCGAACCCGGCGCTACGACCAGAACTTCTGGGCAGAGATGGGATGGAACGACCGTGCGGCGCTGCCCGAACGCGGCCGCCAGAGCAGTGCAGAACTGCGCGGGGAACGCCCCCGCAGGCTGGAATAGGGTGAGGCCATGAGTACGCCCATCCGCGTTCTGCATTTCGCAGATCTCCACGTAGGTATCGAGCGGCACGGCCGTATCGATCCCGTGACCGGTCTGAACGGGCGGGTGATGGATTTTCTGCGCCGGTTCAGCGATCTCATCGCTTTTGCCGTCGATCAGGAGGTCGACCTGGTGATCTTCGCGGGTGACGCGTACAAAAATCGCGATCCCAACTCCACCTATCGCCGTGAGTTTGCCTGGCGGGTCAAAGAACTGGCAGATCACGGTATTCCCGTGGTGATGGTGCCGGGAAACCATGATCTGCCCGCGATCTCCAAGAGGGCCAGCGCCATCGAGATCTTCGACACCCTGGGCGTGCCCAATATTTATGTGCTACACGAGGATTCGCTGCGGACTATCCCGACTCGACGGGGGCTGCCCGTACAGGTGGCCGCGGTGCCATATCCCTATACCTCCGAGCTGGCCAGGAAGGAGGAGTATCGCGGGGTGAGCCTGAAAGAGCTGGACCGGCTGGTAACGGACAAGCTGAACGAGATCGTGCAAGGGCTGGCTGAGGAAGCCAGACGCAATCCGGACGTGCCCGCGATTCTGGTCGGTCACTTCTCTGTGGATCAGGCCGAGATGGGCTCGGAACGAGGAGTGATGGTCGGCCGCGATGTGGTGGTATCCCGGTCGGTGCTGGCCGACCCGGCCTGGGACTATGTGGCGCTGGGCCACGTGCACAAACACCAGGATCTCAACCGGGGCGCACATCCTCCCATTGTCTACAGCGGCAGCCTTGAGCGCATCGACTTCGGCGAAGAACGGGAAGCCAAGGGCTGGGTGCTGGCCGAGGTGAGCCGCGGTCGCACCGAATACCGGTTTGTCACCCATTACCGCCGCGAGGCTCGCCGCTTTGTGACCATCGACTGCGATTGCCGCGAGGTCGAGGACCCCATGGAGGCCATCCTGGCCCACATCGCCAGACGAGATGTGGCCGAGGCAGTGGTACGGGTGCGGCTCAGGCTGCGGGCCGACCAGGATGCACTGATCAAGGAGCGCGAGATCCGAACGGCGTTGTCCGATGCCTACAGCCTGGCCTCCATTTCCAAAGATATCGAGTGGGGCACGCGCACGCGGTTGGGCGCGGTCAATGTGGAGGCGCTGACCCCGTTGGAGTTGCTGGAACGCTATTTCCGCCTGGCCGACGTTCCCGAAGCGGAAAGCCGCAAGTTGTTGGAAGATGCCCGCGCCATCATCCAGGCGGTGGACGGCGAGGAACGCGAGGGCTGAGGTATGAGGGCCGCGCCCTCAGCGGTTGATGAGAAGATAGGGTTCATCCAGGCGCCGGCAGACCTGCTCGAGCAGGCGAACCGCCAGGGGCAAGGGAAGACGGTTGGGCCGGGCAGCCAGGGTGAGCGCGGCCTGGGCTGCTTGCAGGCGGCCCAGGGCCAACAGAGCCGGATGAGGAGGGGGCAGCGCCATACTCAGGCTGTCGATGCGCGTGCGGCTCAGGTCCAGGAGCAGGAGTAGAGGCGAGTCGGTAGAGGCGGGCTGCGCTGCCTGCCGTCGCTGCACGACGGTTCCCAGGCCCGCGCGCAGGGGGAGCATCATCGCACTCACCGTGGCATGCTCGTCGAGTTCCAGCAAACCCAGGCCGATCTCGTCGCTTCCCGGCCACAGCGCGGCCAGGAGGTCGCGGTCGGCTGCCAGGGTGTGCGCGACGGCCAGGGCCAGCCAGTCGGCCATTGTGGGTTCGAGCCCGCCGTCTGCGCGGATGTGGGGGCCCAACTGCCGGTGCAGGGCGAACAAGGCGTCCGGTTGCACGGTGGCTTGCAAGAGGATGCCGGGAGCGGATGTAGGCGCAGGGGATGAGGTCCTCTGCACATGGCGCAAGACATCGCGCTCGATGATGCGGCCGCGCGGCCCGGATCCGGAGAGGGTGCGCCAGTCCACCCCCAGCTCGCGGGCACGCTTGCGGGCGCGCGGGGAGGAGAAGATGCGACCCGCCGCGGGCGTGGGTCTGGAAGCAGCCGGGGTGGGCGCACGTTGTGCGGGCAGGGATGGCGGCTCGGGTGGCGGTGTCGGCGGTCGGGGGGAGGGCGCGCGCACGGGCGCCCTCTCGGCGATAGGTTCGCCCTCGGCGTAAATGTGGGCCAGCACGGTGCCCACGGGCAATCGCTCACCCACGGCCACCAGTGCCGGTCCCAGTATGCCGGAAGCCGGCGCCTCAACCTCGACCACCACTTTGTCCGTCTCGATCTCCAGCAGGGGTTGTCCTGCCTCGACCGTTTGCCCCGGCTCGACCAGCCAGGCGACGACGGTACCTTCCTCCATGGTTAGACCCAGTTTGGGCATGCGCACCGGGTGGGGCATGCTACGCCTCCCGATAGCAGACGCTGAGCGCGGCGTCGACGATGTCCCGGACCTGGGGGATGGCAGCCATTTCCAGGCGCCCGTTGTAGGGCAGGGGCACATCGGCGCCGGCTACCTGCATGATAGGCGCATCGAGCCAGTCGAAGGCCTGACGCTGGACGCGTGCCGTCACTTCGGCGGTGAAGCCCCCGGTCAAGGGAGCTTCGTTCACCACCACGAGCCGTCCGGTTTTCTGGACCGATTGAATGATGCAGGACAGGTCGAGGGGCTTGAGGGTGCGGGGATCGATGACTTCGGCCTGGATGCCTTTGGCAGCCAGTTGTTCGGCCGCCTCCAGCGCCAGAAGTGCCATGCGCGAGGTAGCGACGATGGTCACATCCGAGCCCTCCCGTTTGACATCGGCCACCCCAATGGGAATGAGATAGGGTTCTTCGGGCACGGGACCGGTGGTGTTGTAGAGCAGTTTGTGCTCGATGAAGATGACGGGGTTGTCGTTGCGAATGGCGGACTTGAGTAATCCTTTGGCATCGTACGGCGTCGACGGCTGGATGACGATGAGACCGGGCGTGTGGACATACCACATCTCGAGGCTTTGCGAGTGTTGGGCTGCATTGCCGCGGCCGCCTCCGCCCTGGGTGCGGATGACCAGAGGTACCCGTGCCTTGCCGCCGAACATGTAGCGGGCCTTGGCTGCCTGGTTGACGATCTGGTCCATGGCCAGGGTGCTGAAGTCGATATACATGATCTCGGCCACGGGCCGCAGGCCGGTCATGGCTGCGCCTACGGCGATGCCGACGAAGCCGGCTTCGGAGATGGGGGTATCGCGCACGCGTTTCTCGCCGTACTTCTCGTACAACCCGCGCGTGATCTGCAAGACCCCGCCATAGCGGCCCACATCCTCGCCCAGAATACAAACACAGGGGTCGCGGGCCATCTCTTCGTGCAGGGCTTCGTTGAGGGCGTCTCGATACGAAAGTTCGCGCATACGGGAGTCTCAGAGGGAGGGCGACGGTGGGAGCGGCCGCGGTTTCTAGGCCAGCACGTCTTCCCACAGGTCGGCGGGCTCGGGTTCGGGGCTTTCTTCCGCAAAACGGATGGCTTCGTCGATGGTCTGTTGGGCCTGCTCGTGCAGCCCCTTCAATTCTGCAGACGTGAAGCCAAAGTCATCCACAAGCTTTCGGCCGAAGCGCTGGATGGGATCGCGTTCGGGGGAACGCCATTGCTCGGCTTCTTCGGGCGGCCGGTAGGTGAGGGGATCACCCACGGTATGCCCTTCGACGCGGTAGGTCTGGGCCACCACGAAGGTGGGGCCATCGCCGGCACGGGCGCGCGCCACGGCTTCGCCTACCACCCGGCGCACGGCCAGCAGGTCGTTGCCATCGACGGTGACGCCGGGCATGCCGAAGGCGGCAGCCTTTTGCTCCAGCTTCTCGACGGCCATGAAAGGACGACTGGGGCTGAATTCCGCGTACTGGTTTTCCTCGCACAGATAGATGATGGGCAGACGCCAGAGCGCGGCCATGTTGCCGGCTTCCATCAGGATGCCCTGATTGCTGGCGCCGTCACCGAAGAAGCAGATGGCGACCTGATCGGTGCCGCGAACGGTAGCCGAGTAGGCCGCGCCGGTGGCGATGCCGATGCCGCCGCCCACAATGCCGTTGGCACCCAGCACACCGATGTCCAGGTCGGCGATGTGCATGGAGCCGCCCTTGCCTTTGCAATAGCCGGTCGCCTTGCCCAACAGCTCGGCCATCATGCGCCTGGGATCGCCACCCTTGGCCAGCACATGACCATGGCCGCGGTGCGTGCTGGTGATATAGTCGTCGGGCCGCAGGACCGAACATGCGCCCACGGCTACTGCTTCCTGTCCGGTGTAGGTGTGGGTGGTCCCGCGCAGCTTGTTCTCCATGAAGAGGCGTCGGGCAGCGGCATCGAACAGCCGGATCAACCAGAGGCGATAGTAAAGGTCGGCAAGTTGTTGGTGACTCAGTTCCATGATGGATTCAACGCATGAAGAGACCACCGTTGATGTCGAGGGTGGCACCGGTGATGAATGCGGCTTCGTCGGAAGCCAGGTAGCAGACCGCGGCTGCGATCTCCTCGGTCGTGGCCAGGCGACCCAGGGGGATCTGTTCACGCACGCGGTCACGGAGTTCTTCGCCCCAGGCCGCGGTGAGATCTGTCTCGGCCGTGCCCGGTGCGATGCAGTTGACGGTGACGCCGTAGGGGGCCAGCAACCGGGCCAGGGATTTGCTCAGGCCGATCAACCCCGCTTTGGAAGCCGCGTAGTGGGCACCGACCAGTAGGCCCCCCATCTCTCCGGCTACCGAGGCGATGTTGATGATACGGCCCCGGCGGCCCGCCGCGCGCAGATAGGGCAGGGCAGCCTGGCAGAGCAGAAACGGCCCTTTGAGATTCACGGCCAGCACCAGGTCCCATTCCTCTTCGCTGATTCGGTCGAAAGCCGACAATGGGCAGATGCCGGCATTGTTGACCAGGATGTGCAGGCCGCCAAACTGCAGCACGATGCGATCGACTGCGGCCCCTACCTCATCGGATTGGGAGACGTCGGCCGGGAGGGCCATGATACGGTCGGTCAGTCCCAGACCGCTCAGTGCCGAGATGGTTTCGTCCAGCGCCGCGGCGTCCAGGTCCAGTAGGCCCACCCGGGCGCCGGCAGAGGCCAGAGCCCGCGCCGTGGCCTGCCCGATGCCGCGCGCGGCACCGGTGACAAGGGCAACACGGTCCTGCAGCGGTTGGGGAGAAGCAGCCATCGGCAATCACTCAGGTGTTCCCGCCATCCCGGTCGTACGCACCGGGGGTGACGGGTGGGGAGAAGAGGGTGACCAGGTGAAGTGGTTCGGGCCCGTCCGCGCGGATCCGATGTGTGAGGCCCGGTGGGATGTAGACGGCCACACCGGGTTCCAGGATACGCTCGTCTCCGTCCGCGATGATCGCGCCACGGCCGGATAGGATGTAGATAATCTCTTCCTCTTTCTCGTGGACATGAGCCGCGGCCAGGGTGCCGCCGGGGAAGGTGGCCAGCCCGAACACCAGATTCCTGGCCTGACAGTTCTGCGGTCCCAACAGGTAGTACCAGTCCCGGCCGGGCAGGTGGTAGACTTTGCAGGTATCGATGTGCGATGTTTCCAGTTTGGACATAGAATTCGACCTCGGTCTCACAGAGAGGCGACAACACCGCCGGGATAGCGGCGCAGAAGCTCGGGATCGTGTGGTGGCACGACAATGGCGTCCATGCTGCGCACGCGTTCCATTGCCTGCCAGCATTGCTTGATATCTACGGCCAGGCCGATGGGGTGCATCTTCTCCAGGTTTTCGTAGTAGAAGATGGTGTCGGACGGGAAGACTGCCGTGCCCTGTTTTGTCTCCACGGTGAAGGCCTGGCAACACATGGTGTGCCCGCCCACGTAGAAGGCGCCGATGCCGGGGAGGATATCGGGCGCCTCGTCATCCACCAGGATGAGCCGGTCGCGCGCTTCGCCGGCCAGGTAGGCGATGACGTCGCGGGGAAAGAGGATGTCCGGGACCAGAGATGGGTGGGGCGGATCCAGGGTGAGGTGCCAGCCGGTACGGGAGAGGACGAAGCGGGCGTTGGGGAAGAGCTTGACGTTGGAACAATGGTCGTAGTGCAGGTGGCTGATGAGCACATAGGCGACATCGGCAGGGTCGATTCCTTCTTTGCGCAATAGCAGCGGGATGTTCTGCCTGTCCATGTCCATGCGAAAGCGCCCCTTCTGGCCTACACCTGCCACAACCAGAGGCTGGATTTCGTCTACATCGCGCACACCGGTGTCGAGCAGGATGACTTGGCCGTCATCCCGGCGCAAGATGAAGAAGTAGAAGTCGACCTCCAGCCATTCGTCCCAGCGAGACATGAAGAACATCTGAGGACCGGGAACGGTCTGCTCACAGTACTTGATGGCTTTGATCTCATACATGGTTCGGTCTGTGGCTACTCGCCTTTTTGACTGTGGCCCCTACAGCCAGCCGAGAATCCGGCCACGACATAACTCCTCCGCACGGCTTCTACGAAAACTGCGCATATTTCGCGACGAGGTGACCGGCAGTGCTGCAGGGGAAGACTATCGGAAGATCGGTGAAAGAAAGATTACTGCAGGTTGACAGAGGTCCCGCCATCGACCACCAGCATGCTGCCGGTGCACCAGGCCGAATCGTCGGAGGCAAAGAAGAGTACAGGGCCGGCAATGTCTTCGGGTCGGCCCAGACGGCCCAAAGGCGCGCGTTGCGACCAATAGGCGCGCACGGCGGGGTCGGCCAGGGCCTCACGGTTGATGTCGGTCTCGACGGTGCCGGGCAGGACGGCATTGCAGGTGATGCCGTGCGGTCCCAGGGAGATGGCCATGGACTTGATCAGCAGATTGATGCCCGCTTTCGAGGCGCAGTAGTGGGCCTGCTGACTGCCCCCGAACTCCGAGGAGATGGAGCTGACTGCGATAATGCGGCCTTTCACGCCTTGTTCCACCATCACCCTTGCCACGGCCTGCGACACCAGGAAATAGCCCTTGAGGTTCACGTCCAACACCCGGTCCCAGAGGGATTCGGGCATGGAGAGAAACTCCTCGAAAGGACAGATGCCCGCGTCGTTGACCAGGATGTGGATCGTACCCCAGCGCTCCAGCACTGCTTCGACCATGGCCTCCACCTGGGCGGCGTCGGAGACATCGGTATACACGAACAGCGCCTCGCCGCCCATTTGCTCGATCAGGCGGACGGTCTCGTGCCCCTCTGTTTCGCGCACATCGACGACAGCCACGCGGGCGCCTTCGCGGGCAAAACGCAGGGCAATGGCGCGACCGATGCCCCGAGCCGCGCCGGTGACGACGGCGACCTTATCTTGTAGACGCATAGGCAACCCCCTTTGCCGTTAGCGGCTGAGACGAGAACGGAATGACGGTGGTGAAGCCGACGGCGCCCGGTCCCGGCCTGGCTCCTGGATGCGGGATAAGTCGCCGCTCGGAGTCGGAATGGCATGGTGCTTCTGGCCGACTCTATGAGCGCCGTGGTCCGACGCTTATTCTGCAGGAGATGGGCGCAGGGCGCAAGTCGGTGCTAGCGGCCGGGGATGGGGATGACCAGATGGTCGCCGACGATCGCGCCGGTGTCGTCGAGGAAGGGCAGGCGTTCGCCGGTGGCCGGGTCGTATAGGCCCAGCGTGAGATGGTAGGGGCCGGGACCGGCAGTGGGGGGGATGGTCAGGGTGTGAACATCGGCCACATACTCGCCCTGCAGCCACGATGTGGTGGGATGGGCGCCGGCTGCGGGCTCGCTATCGCTCTGGTCCAGCAACTCGTCTTGTCGGTTGAGTAGGTGCACGAAGGTGCTGAGATGTCTGGGGGTGGGGCCGGCCGGGGACCAGTAGAGCACCAGATTGACCGGGCTGCCGGGCGTATCCCCCGCGACCAGATCGTACCCCACCAGCCGGTGCCCTCCTTGCAAACGGACGTTGAGAGGGTGCGCCGGTGTGGGTGGAGTGAAGCTGTGGGGTCGGGCCAGTACCGTCACGGTGCCCAGTTCAATATAGTCGCGGCCCTGCCAGCGCAGCCGGCTGCCGTTCTGCGGGTCGAACAGGCCTGTGATGAGGGTGTAGCGGCCGGGGGCCAGCTCGGCAGGGATGCGCAGAAGGTGTTGGCTATGCAAGGGCAGCCGGGGCCTCCAGGCCGAGGTGGGATACCAGGCGATGGGGGGACCCTCGCTCCCGGCTACCATGCTGTGCCTGCCGTCCAGGAGTTGCAGGAAGAGGTGGCGGTCGGGCCGGAGGGGCTCGCGCGGTAACCAGAAGAGATGCACAAGCAAGTCTTCGCCGGGAAGAAGCGGGGCCAGGCTGCGGCTGCTGCCCAGGAAATCGATGCCCTGACCGGAGACTTGTTGCGGGACGGCGATGGGCAACGTCGCGGGCGACCCGCCCAACTCACCGATCTCGACGGCGCCTAGCCAGGCATAGGGCGCCGGTAGTGCTTCGGCGGTGGGGAGCGGCCGCTGTTTTTGATCGAGTATGGCAACCCAGATGTCGTAGTCACCGGGCGGCGTTCCGGCGGGCACGGTGAGGGCGATGCGATCGCGGTTCTGCCAGGTGTCGTTTGCTTCGGCCTGCAGGGGCGGCCAGGGATGTGCGAAGGGTGTCACATCGCGTTGGGCCCAGCGGAAGTCGGCGGCATCGCTAAGCCACAGGGAGAAGGTGAGATGCTCCGGCACGATGGGGGCATCTCCCTGCCAGGTCAGGTCGAGGAAGAGGCGGAGACCCCCATCGGGTGTGGTGCGCGTGCTCACCTGGGCCGCGGTCAGGGTGACACCGTTTTGCCAGCGAATGGGCACGGCGGGTTCTTCGGAGGTGGGCAGGGCCTCGTCTGCCCGGCTCCAGGCGGTGAGCCGTGTCTCGTCGCCGAACCAGCGGTTGAGAAGCTGGTAGCTCTGCTGGTCCAGGTATTGTTCGGCCTGCCCTTCCAGGATGCCCCCCAGGGCGAGATGTTCGGGGAACCAGATTGCGCCGCGGGCCAGAAGCCGGTCCAGGGTCTGGTTCACGGCAGGGGACCAGCTTTCGTCAGGACTGAGGAGGATGTCGGGACGCTGGTCCGCGGGCAGATAAGCCCAAAAGTAACCCACCTGCCAGGGGAAGATGGCGAAGACGGTATCCCCCTCCCGCGCGTTTTCCCGTACCGTGGCGATGAGTGGTCGATAGTCGCGTTCTGGATAGCGGGGCGTGGTGTAAAAGGCCCAGAGAGAAGCACCGGTGACGGCGAGGAAAAGCAGGGTTGTGAGGCCGGCGGCTGGCGACGACTGGCGCAGCAGCCGCCGAAAGGCTGTAACGACCAGCAGCCACAGGGCAGGCGCCGCTACCAGCAAGACGCGCTCGAAGCGTTCGGGCACAAAGGGTGCCCGCAATTGCTGGATAAAACCGACGGCCAGAGGCAGAAGCAGAAGGACAAGCAGATAGGAAAGGCCATCGCGGTCTTTGCCCGAGCATCGCCACACAACCCGGCCATTCTCTTGGTGTCGCCAAGACCACACCAGCGCCACCACAAGGGGGATGTAGAGTAGCAGGGCCCAGGGCCAGAAAGATGCCAGGGGACCTTCCAGGTGGCCGACGAGAAAGGCGCTAAGGTGTCTGCCCAGGTAGGGGAACAGGCTCAAGGGAGTATCGTTGTCTTTGACGACCTTATAGGCCACGTAGTCGAGAAGCCTGGGACCGGCATAGAGGAGCCAGGGAAGGTACAACATTCCGATGGCGGCCCAGGCTGCGAGCCAGCGGCGCAGGTGTCTGCGTTTCGAAAGGACCCACAGGGCTTGAGCCAGGGGGATGAGCGCGAAGTAGTAGAGGGTGTATAGCCCTGCCAGCGCTACGGCGATATAGAGAAGCCAGTAGATACGCTTTCTCTTGGAGGGCTTGTCCTCCTGTGCCAGGCGCCAGCCCAGCCAGAGAGCTGCCAGGCTGAATACCGTGGCCAGGCCGTACATGCGGATTTCCTGGCTATAGTAGATGGCGATGGGGTTGAGGGCCACCAGGATAGCGGCCACGCGGCCGCTGCGGGGATGGTCCAGGTCGCGGCCTGCCACATAGGCCAGCGGGACCAGGGCCAGGCCGACCAGGACGCCCAACAGACGCAACGTCTCGGGCCGGAAACCGAGCAACAGCGCCCAGGCCCGCATCAGGGCATAATAAAGCGGCGGATGGATGTCCGCCGCGGTGAGTCGTGTCATTTCGGCCAGGGAATGTCCGCTAAACCAGACGCTGTAGCCTTCATCCCACCAGAGAGGTTGGAAATCGAGATGCAGGAGGCGCAGCCCCAGCCCCAGAAAGATGCACGCGATCAGCAGGGGGAAGGTGAGCTCGGGTAAGCGCGGCAGGCGTCGCATGGGGGAGGGAGGCTATTGCACTGCGAGGAAGCCGATGTAGATCTCCCGGTTGGGGTTTACGGGCTGCACGGTGAATTCCACGACAGGCGAACGACGCACGCCGCCGGCATCGATGAGGTAGGCCTGACAGGTGGCCGTGCCCGGATCTGGGAATTCCAGTTTGGCATTGTAGAGGACGCGATTACCGTAGCCCGGTGGCGCGGAGTAGTGGAAGGTGGCGGCCGACGGCTCGCTGACACCTACCACGGCGCCGTTGCACGTGGCCTGGATGCGCCAGCCCGCGATGGGATAGCCCTCGCCGCTGCCGCCGTACACCTTGACCCAGAGGGTGATCCAGCGGTTGTTGGTGGGCATGAAGATGGGACCGATGCCACGATAGAAGCCCAGGCCGGGCGTGGGTGTGGGGGGGATGGGCGTGGGCGTGGC
>RFJM01000107.1 GCA_003694905.1 Caldilineae bacterium | reverse complement strand
GTGGGTGTGGCAGTAGGCGTGTCGGTGGGCGTGGGGGTGAGGGTCGCGGTAGGGGTAGGTGTCGGGGTCGGCGTCTCGCACTGCAGGCCGATTTCCTGGAAGATGAAGTTGTTATTGGTATAGGTGATGGTAGAGGGGAAATCGAAGCGGATGTGGGTAGGGGAAACGACTACACCCAAGGGCGAGGCCGCGGTCACAGGCTCCAATCCCGCGGGCACATGGGGGATCACGTGGAGAAAGGCATAGGTGGGTGGTGGCAGATGGAAGTTGTAGAAGCCGCCGTTGGAGAAAACTGTCTGAACGATGCTGTCGGGCGGATCCGAGCTATCGCTTTGCCAAACGTCAAGCTGGACACCGGTGAGAGGCACCAGGGTCTCGCAGGTACGCTGGTAGACCCAGCCGCGAATGCGGGTGGCCACAGCAGGCGTGGGCGAGGGCGTGGGGGTGGCCTGGCGATTCTTGAAGGCAACCTGAGCACAGGTGGCACCGGCCGTGACGGTCACCACGACCGAATCCGGGATCTCGGGCACCCACCCCGGCTTTACGACCTCCCAGACGCGCCATTGGCCGGGTGTCAGGTTATCGAAGCGGAAACGCCCGTCGCCGTCGGTGACGGTTTGCAGGTTGGGGCCTCCTCCGACAGGTTGCGCGTGGATCTCCCAGCCCGCGCCCGGCAGTTCCTCGCCTCGCAGCACGATGACTTTGACACCTTCGATGCAGCCGGTACCGCCTTGCTGTTGTCCGACCAGTTGCACAAGTCCCGAGCGCGGAGCCGCTGTCTCGGCCTGCACGCCCGGCGACCACGATGCGAGGCTCGCCAACAACAAGATCGCGATGGTCAGCACGCCGAGCCAGAAAACCCGTCGGGACGGCTGCTTTGAGGAAGGGATTCGTCGAAACTTGGACCGATGAATACGTTTGTCTGTCTTGTTCATGATGCTCCTGCCTTTCAGCCAGACGATTTAGGGAAAGGGGATGAAGGCACAGGCGAGCCGCAGCCACAGCCCGCTATACAATTTTTTGGTGCCCAGGGGAGATTCTATCGGTACAGCCAGCCGATTCGCAAGACCTCCGACACCGGCCACGCGGGGGAACTGGATGGCAGAAAGATGGCCTGAGGCTACAACATAGATGACGGAAAGCGACGCCGGAAGGTTACGAGAGGCCCGCGTCTCGCCATTCCTGTGCTTCGCTCGTCTCGGCTTGTCACCTGATTCATCGGGCGCGGATGTTTCTCTTTGTCTCTCCACGTCACAGAAGGTGAGGACGATGACATTTGGATAATAATACGAATGGGTGCAGGAGGCAAATCGGCCCGGAAGGGGGCGTTTCAAAACGGGGGCAGCCTGCAAGCGGGCCTGTAAGGGTCCCCCCTGCAAGGGGGTGCGGGGAGCGCCCCGCATCCGCGGCCCCGGCCTACCAGACCGAGCCGCCGGGGTTTCAGCTTCTCGGGCCGGGCTGCATGTAGGCCAAGCATTCGAGCCCGTCCGCGCAACACGGCGATACAGCACGGCTTGGCAAGCTGAAACGGTCATCAGTCGTCTGGTCGGGTCGGGCCGCCTCTTTTTCCGGGGGCGCTGCCCCCCGGCCGCCCCCAGATTGAAACACACCCTCACGCAGGCGCCGATTACCACATCCATGCGGATCTGCGCTATGATTGGAACGCCCTCGGGACCCTTCTCGAGGGTCGCACACCCCAGCTTTTCGAACTATCGCCTTCACTTTTCCTCGAACCCGAGCCTGCGAAGTTCGGTCAGGCGCTTTCGTCATGTGAGTCCGGAAATGACTGCCCGGCTGCGATTCGGGTCGGCGGTATCGTCGTATGAGCCGGACGCCCCGGCCCCGTTCCACGCGTACCTTGCGGTGAACACCAGCAAACGCACAACCTGTCCTTCCGACCGTCCCGCCCTGCGCGAGCTCGACCCGGACGAGGTCGTCGACAAACAGAGCCTTGTTCCACTTCAGCAGCAACCGGCGACTTTCTTGCGGCAGGGCATTGCTGGGGGATTGTCTTCCACCAACTCCATCCTCCTGGCCGGCCACGAGTTAAGGGAGTACTACGGGCTCAGTGGCAGTCCATTTGGACAAGAGGTCTCGGAGGGAGGACGCAGGCCCGGTGCAACACCGCCCGAGTTTTCGCGGGAACGCTCAAATCCGGAAGTTCGGCGCAATTCAGTTGTGGAGGAAGGCGAGGTCATCTCCTTTGGGTCCGAGTTTCGCCGCAGTGTCTATCCCTTCAGGTGGAAAGGAAACACACTGAACGCCGCGCAGTCCGGCCCACTGTTCGACGAATGAAGTGACGCCGGGGAGCCCTGCCATGCAGATCTACCGCGACTTTACCCTCAGCTTTGAGCCTGAAGAGTACCTGGCCTTCCACGGCGAGCGAATGAGCCGCGTTCTGGCACTGCCGGACATCCGCGCCCAGTTCGAACAGGCATTTGAATACGCTCATGCTCTGCTCACTCCCATGGCCTGTCTCGCCGTTTTTCCCATCCGCCGCTTCCTGCACAGCCAGATCGAGCTGGCCGACGGCACACGGCTGGGCGGAGGTCCGGTCGTGGAGGTCATGGGTGGCGCCGAAGAGCTGGTGGTCGCGGTTTGCACCGTAGGCCCGGAGGTCGACAGGCAGCTCAGGCTCCTCAGAGAAAACCACCAGGGTTTCACCATGTTGGTGCTCGATGAGCTGGCCGGCTGGGGTGTCGATCAGATTCGCCAGCAACTCTGTCAACGACTCGAGGCAGAACAACAGGCTCGGGGTCGCTACACCAGCACCGTGCTGTCACCCGGCGAGTCCACCTGGTCCCTACAGGATCAGCGAGTAATCTTCCGACTGCTGGACACTTCTCAGATCGGTGTCCATCTCAGTCCCGGGCTGGTGATGGTCCCGCTCAAATCCCTGTCGATGATCGTGGGGCTGGGCTCCAGGCCGATGGGCGTGCCCGGCATGACCAACTGCGATTACTGCAGCATGAAGGACCGTTGCAAGTACGCGCGCACCGGTGGTCACGGTGTGCAGGCCTAGACCTGTTTCAAGACGCCTGCTGTCTGCTCCGCGGCCCCTGGGGTAGTAGCAAGAGGAGCACCAGGGTCAAAGCCGTCAGCAAGGTCACAGCCGCCGCCACCGTACGCAGGGGCGTATTGGCAAAACGGATGGCGACCTCGTGCTCACCGGGTGGCAGGTCGAGCGTGATCAGGGCGTCAGGCCCCTCAGGGCGAATGGCCGCGGGCCGGCCGTTCACCGTAGCACGCCAGCCGGGATACCAGTAGGTATAGAACTGCAGCGTCACGGCCGTCTTGGCCCGCACCTGAACGCGTTCGGAACCGCCGCCATGATGCAACGGCACCACGGTCCCCTGGCCGCGTATGATTCCCGCCAGAGGTAGAGGGCTCCCATCCAGATACGCCTGGCGTTTGGGGCTGTCGGCCGGGGGACTCGCGGCAAAGGCAGTACTCCCGCGCATGTCGGGATAGGCGACCTCGAAATCGATCACGGCCTGAGGGCTTTGATTGCGCTCCGTCACCGGCGTGTGCTGGGGCCGCGTGTAGGCGTAGCTGCCCAAGACCACGGCCAGCGCCAGAGCCAGCACCAGGGGGGGGATCCCAGACGACGCCTGAGGATGGGAGGCGTTGTTCTGCCCCCTTGCCAGCGCGGCGACTACACCTCCGCCCACGATGGCCAGCGAGAGATCCACCAGGGCCAGCAGGCGGAAAGGAAACTGGATCAGTGCAACCGGGTAGAAGGCATCCCACAGGGGTCGGCTGGCGGCCAATGTCATGAACAAAGCTGCAGCACCGAGGAGCACGAAGCCGGCGGCCACGGTCCGTTGTTGCAGACCGCGGCGCAGCAACAACGCCGCGGCCATCCCCAGCAGGACCAGCCACAGCCCTACCTGCATACTCATCCCGTCGTCAGGACCGGGTAAGGCGTGTCCAAAACCCCAGGCTGGGTCGAAGAACTGAAAGAAATAGAGATACTGATTGGCATAACGATAGGTGCTGGGCAGCCATTGCTCCTGTACGATATAGCTGCCTTCGGCCAGAGCAGGTAGGATGAAAATGGCGGCCAGAGCCACGCCCAGCACCCCGGCCAGTAGAGCCTGCACGCTGCGGCGCCATGGGAGCCGGCGCTCCCTGTGCCAGGCCAGCAGTAGCCAATATAATACGAGCCCGACCAGAAACGGCGGGAAAAAAATCACCGTGACGCTGTGCGTCAGCAGGGTGAGACCGAAAGAAAGCGCGGCCATGCCCACTCGGCGGCGGCCTGCCGCGCTGCGCATATCCCCTCCCTTGTCCAATAGCTCCCAGAAACTGAGAAGAACCCAGGGGAACAAGGCCAGCGCTACAAACTCGGCCAGAGCCGCACGAACATAGATGTTCACCAGATGGTAAGGGGCATAGATGTAGAGCAGCCCCGCCACAAGACCCGCAGCCTCGCCCCACAACCGGCGTACAAATGCATACATGGTCACGCCCGAGAGCACGAACCCCAGTGCCCAGATAATTTTGACCGAGGTCACGATGCTCGCGCCCAGCAGGTGGAAGATCTCGGCCAGGTAGAAGGCCATGGGCGCGTAGAAAGTAAAGAGGGGATAGCCGTAACCCAGCGCGTGATCGGGTGCCCAGCGCGGCCACAAGAAGCCATCGCGAATACCCTGGTCGAATTCCACGAGCCAGAAGAGGCTGTGGGCCGCATCGTGGGCGCGCAGGAAGTAGCCCGGTGCCAGCAAGGGCGCCCAGGCAAACAGGGAAAGCAGCAGGAGTAGAATGAGAGGAGAACGACGCACGAGTCCGAACCGTAGATAAGCCTCGCAACCGGGGACCTGCTCGCCGCTAGCCTGTTACCGGCAAGGACAACGGGAGCCAGGACAATGGCACCGCGCAAAGGCCATGGTGCACCTCCGGCGTGTCTAGGCGCTGCCTGTCGGAGTGGATGGAGGTCGGCGCAAGCGGGCCGGCCGCAGGTGCCAGAGAAACAAAAGTAGCGTGAAAGCGGCTGCTATTCGCGAAACCATTTCGCCGAGCGAACGAACAGGTGTATCTTCGAAACTGATGCGCAGGAGATGATCGCCTGCGGGAACGGGTACGTCCAGCAGACCATAAGGTGGGCGGGTGTGCTCCTGGGTCAGCGGAAAGCGCTCCAGTTCGGCGCCCGTTTCCGGATCGATAATGGTAGCAGTCCAGCCGGGGAACCACTGGCGATAGAAGGGTACACGCAGCCCTTCCCTCTCCGCGTGTACCCACACG